>JAAFID010000113.1 GCA_013297765.1 Cytophagales bacterium
GGTTTGACAATTATTTTAAGGTAAAAAATTGTAACATAGATTCCAAAACTCAATAAAAAAAAGCTACCCAATTCTAATCAGGTAGCTTTTTTTATTACAATAATACTTCTACAACTATTACGCTGCCAATACTTCTTTTACTTTGGTAGCGGCATCTTTCAAGGCGATGGCCGAGAATACTTTCAAACCAGATTTATTGATGATTTCTGCACCTTCTTCAGCGTTGGTTCCTTGCAACCTTACAATAATAGGTACTTTGATGTCACCAATGTTTTTGTAAGCCTCTACCACACCGTTAGCAACCCTGTCGCAACGAACTATTCCACCAAAAACATTGATGAGGATAGCTTTTACATTTGGGTCTTTCAATATAATGCGGAAACCAGCTTCTACCGTTTTGGCATTAGCCCCACCACCCACGTCTAGGAAGTTGGCAGGCTCACCGCCAGATATTTTAATGATGTCCATAGTTGCCATGGCTAGACCAGCACCATTTACCATACAGCCTACGTTGCCATCTAGTTTCACATAATTCAAATCTGATGCTGTAGCCTCTACCTCCAAAGGATCTTCTTCAGTAAGGTCACGCAAAGCAGCTAAGTCTTTGTGGCGGTAAAGTGCGTTGTCGTCAAAGGCCACTTTTGCATCTACAGCTACTATTTTATCATCTGATGTTTTTAATGCAGGGTTAATTTCAATCATGGCTGCATCGCTGTCGTCGTAGGCTTTGTAAAGGTTGGTAATGAATTTTACCATTTCTTTAAATGCCTCACCACTCAAACCTAATTGAAATACCAAATTGCGAACTTGGTATGCTTGCAAACCAACTCTAGGATCTACCCATTCTTTAATTATTTTCTCTGGCGTATGTTCGGCCACTTCTTCAATCTCCATACCGCCCTCTGTGCTTACTATGATTACGTTTTGGCTCTTTGCTCTATCCATCAATATACATGCGTAGAATTCTTTGGTAGGCGACGCACCGGGGTAGTACACGTCTTGTGCTACTAGCACTTTATGCACTTTTTTTCCTTCCGCACCAGTTTGCTTGGTCACCAATTGCATGCCTATGATTTGCCCGGCAATTTCTTTTACCTGATCTATGTTTTTGGCTAGTTTTACACCACCACCTTTGCCACGCCCGCCAGCATGTATTTGGGCTTTGATAACGTACCATGAAGTGCCAGTTTCAGCATTCAATTTGTTAGCAGCAGCTACTGCGGCATCGGCTGTTTCTGCCACAATGCCTTCTTGTATGCGTACTCCGTATTTTTTTAGGAGCTCTTTGCCTTGATATTCGTGAATGTTCATTTGTAATATTTAGTTTGAAGTTATGAGATTGAAAAAAATTTATGTTTGCCCGATTAAGGCTTTCAAAAATCACATCAATACACGAATCTAATTTTTTTTTAAGGCATATTCAAGAAAAGATTTTTATAAATGATGAACTAATAATTTTAAGATTATGAAGGAATGTATTGATAGCTTACTTTTGGGTTTACAAATTTGAAAACAATGCTCAGAGCAACCAATATTCATAAGGCCTACGGTACATTGCAAGTATTAAAGGGAATAGATTTGGAAATTAAGAAAGCAGAAATTGTTTCCATCATGGGGGCATCGGGTGCTGGCAAAAGCACTTTATTGCAAATACTGGGTACACTCGACGATGCAGATTCGGGAAGTGTTTATATCAACGATACCGATGTAACCCAACTAAAATCGGCGGCTTTAGCTCGATTTAGAAATCAAAATATTGGTTTTATATTTCAATTTCACAACCTATTGCCCGAGTTTTCCGCATTGGAAAATGTATGTATTCCTGGTTATTTGGCAAAGCGGAATAGTAAAGAAGTAGAGCAGGCAGCTACAGCATTGCTAGAAAAATTAGGCTTAGCACACCGCATAGGTCATAAACCATCGGAAATGTCGGGCGGCGAGCAGCAACGTACTGCCATTGCACGTGCTTTAATTAACAATCCCGCCATCATTTTTGCCGATGAGCCTACGGGCAATTTAGATTCTAAAAATGCTGTCGAACTTCACGAATTGTTTTTCCAGTTGCGAGAAGAATTGCAACAAACCTTTGTGATAGTGACGCACAACGACGAACTAGCCCACCGTGCCGACCGCTGTTTGCTGATGAAGGATGGAAAGTGGAGTGCGTAAGATTGTTTTTGCAAATAAAAAAGGCGAACCTAATCATTTAGATTCGCCTTTTTATGAATAATTTTTGGTTGAATTATGCTTTTACTTTAGAACCAATAAAGCCGTAAAATAATATATATGCATAGCAAAGCATAGGTACCATAAAGGCAAATTGAATATTTTTAATATCTGATACATAACCCATCAATGGTGGTATTACAGCACCACCTACTATAGCCATGATTAAGTATGAAGAACCTTTTTGCGTAAACTTGCCTAATTTTTCAATAGCCGTAGTGAATATGGTGGGAAACAAAATAGAGTTGAATAACCCCACTAAAGTAACAGCATACAATGCGGTGTAGCCTACCGTAAACATAGCACTAAGCAATAATAAAGTTGCAATACCCGCACTGAATGCTATAGCCATTCTTGGATTTACTTTGGTCAATAATGCTGAGCCTAAAAATCTTCCAATCATAGCACCCAACATATATAAACTAGGGTACAACTTAGCATCTATTTCTTTTAAGCCTGCTATGTTTTCTTGACCGGCAAATCGAATAAGAAAACTACCTATAGCAACCTCTGCACCTACATAAGCAAAAATAGCAATAACCCCAAAAGTAAGGTGGCTGTATTGCCACACACTCGTTTTAGTTGAAATGATGTTAGCTTCTAATGTTGTTTCTGTTTCATTTTGAATGGTAGGAAGCTTAGAAAAATAAATTAAAGCACCCAATAAAAAAATAACTACCGCCAAACCAATGTAAGGGTAGATTACTGTACTAGCCTCACTAAGTCTATAGGTCATTTGCGCTGCTTCATCTAGTGCTTTAAAAGCCTCGTCAGAAAGTGAAGTTTCAGACAATATAAGACTTCCAAATAAGAATGGGGCAATAGCTGCACCAAGAGAATTAAAGCCTTGTGCAAGATTCAATCTTGTAGAGGCTGTTTCAGGTTTACCAAGTAATGACACGTAGGGATTGGCAGCAACTTGAAGAAGCGTAATACCAGAACCCAATAGAAATAACGCAAATAGAAACATTTCATATTTTAAGGTAAGTGCAGAAGGAATGAACATAATTGCCCCTGCCATCATCAAAGCCAATCCCATGATAATGCCTTTTTTGTAACCATATTTATCCAAAATTTTTGAAGCTGGAATAGACATTAAAAAGTAAGCTCCAAAAAAGAAAAATTGTACAAAGGAGGATTGAAAATCGGAAAGGTTGCAAGCTCTTTTGAGGTGTGGAATTAGAATATCATTGGCATTGGTGATTAATGCCCACATTAAGAACAAACAAGTAATCACAATAAATGGGGTTGTGTAATTTGTCCCCTCTTGGTAGGTTGAGTTGGAAGATTTGGATTGTTGTATTAAGGCCATAATTAATTTGTTTTTTTTAATATAGTTTGCAAGTTATAGAAATTGAACAGCGAATAAAATATTTATACATTATAAAATATTGAAATCAATTTTATAGTTAATTTTGAATTATGCAATTGAAAAATGATTTGATACTTCGTGCTGCAAAGGGCGAATCGACTGAGCGTACACCTGTATGGTTGATGCGTCAAGCTGGAAGAATATTGCCCGAATATAGGGACATAAGAGAAAAATTAAGTGGGTTTAAAGAACTGGCGACAACACCTCAACTCGCTGCGGAGGTAACGCTGCAGCCTGTAGATATTTTAGGAGTAGATGCTGCCATTATTTTCTCTGACATTCTGGTAGTGCCAGAAGCGATGGGTTTGCCCTACGAAATGGCGGAAGCAAAAGGGCCTTGGTTCCCAAAAAAAATTACTACCCTTGCAGATATTGACCAGCTAAGGGTCGCCCAAGCCGAACTAGAGCTTGACTACGTTTATGAAGCCATTAAAATAACAAAAGAAGAACTGAATGGTCGTGTGCCATTGATAGGTTTTGCTGGTGCACCATGGACTATATTTGCCTACATGGTCGAGGGGCAGGGTTCAAAAACATTTTCCAACGCAAAGAAAATGCTGTACTCTGACCCTGTAATGTCGCACCGATTGCTAGAAAAAATAACAGGCGTGACGATTGCTTATTTGAAAAAACAAATAGAAGCTGGCGCCGATATGTTGCAACTATTCGACTCGTGGGCAGGCATACTTAGCCCTGCACAATACCAAGAATTTTCATTAAAATATATTTCCCAAATATGCGATGCCTTGCCCGAAGTACCCGTAACGGTATTTGCCAAAGGGGCTTTCTTCGCTCGCAAAGAACTAGGTTTACTTAATTGCCAAACCATAGGATTGGACTGGAATATGGGCATTGCAGAATCTAGAACTATCATTGGTAACAACAAAACATTGCAGGGAAACCTAGATCCATGCGTGCTGTACACCTCATTTGGCGAAGTGAAAAAACATACAGAAAGTATGCTGAAAGAGTTTGGCAGCCACAGACACATTGCCAACCTAGGGCATGGTGTGTATCCTGATACTGATAAAGACAAAGTAAAATGCTTTGTAGATACCGTTAAGGAATTTAGATTTTAATCAACAAAACGCATAACCACAACTCCCCTCCTACCCATTTTAACTAATCATCAATGCGTCGCCCAAGAAGAAACAGGAAATCGCCAGCAGTAAGAAGTTTGGTAAGAGAACACTCCGTTACCACACACGATTTAATATTTCCACTTTTTGTAACGGAAGGTAAAAATACTAGAACAGAAATTGCTGCCATGCCAGGCATAGCAAGGCTTACACCTGATTTTATTTTGAAAGAAATAAGTGAATGTATGAAATTGGGCCTGACTACCTTTGCCCTGTTTCCGCATTTGCCAGAAAGTAAAAAAGATACCCTAGCAAGCGAAAGCTACAACCCCAAAGGCTTGTACATAAAAACGATTCAGGCGATAAAAAAGGAATTTCCAGAATGTTGCCTAATGACCGATGTTGCAATGGATCCCTATAGCAGCGATGGTCACGATGGATTGGTAGAAAATGGGGAAATATTGAATGATGCTACCTTGCCCATACTTGCTCGTATGGCACTAGAGCAGGCCGCTGCAGGTGCTGATATCGTTGGCCCATCAGACATGATGGATGGTAGAATAGGGTATTTGCGAGAGATGCTCGATGAGCAAGGATTTGAGCAAACCAGCATCATGGCCTACACCGCCAAATATGCGAGTGCATTCTATGGACCGTTTAGAGATGCCTTAGATTCTGCACCTAAGCATGGCGATAAAAAACCTATCAAATGGATCCAGCAAACCAGTCAGAGGCTTTGATAGAAGCAGAACTGGACTATGTAGAAGGTGCTGATTTTTTAATGGTGAAGCCAGCCTTGGCATACCTTGACGTAATCAAATTATTGTATGATAATTTTGAAGCACCTATTGCAGCCTACAACGTAAGTGGTGAATATGCCATGGTGAAAGCCGCTGCACAAAAGGGCTGGATAGATGGCGACAAAGCCATGCAAGAAATGTTGCTCAGTATCAAACGTGCTGGTGCAAAAGTGATATTGACTTATTTCGCCAAAGAATACGCACTAGGGTTAAAAAATCAACTTATTTATTGATGCCAAAATGATAGCCTATGCTTAAGAGGATAGGAAAGACTTTATACTGTGTATCTTTGGAAATTTTATTTAACTCGGCTAATTCGTTTGTAAATGCCATGGTTCGAATTGGAATTATGATTTGAAAGTGGAGAAAATTTGTTCGCCTTTTGTTCCACACTTCTACACCTGCACCTAGGCTAGAGCCATAATAGGTTTTATTAAATTCTGGTTTTTCATCTTGTTTGATATAGCCATTAAATCCATAATAATAGCTGGCAGTAGGGCATATTCTTTTGTCGGCAAGTATGCGGTAATTGAGACCAAGTGAATACGCCATATCCAATAAATTGGTGCCGTAGCCAGCCGAAAACCGAAGGGCTTTGACAGGCATGTAATTTAGCTGAACACCTATACCTCCATAATTAATTCCTAATCCAGGCCCTAGATATACTTTGCGGTATTTGGGTAGGCTGTCTTCAAGGCTATGTGATTTACTTATTGACAAAGTAAAAACAGTAATTATAAAAATGAGAGCGGTGTACTTGGCAAATCTTATTATCATATTCAAAATTATAAATTAAAACAGTACAACTTTAAGATTTAAAAAAATATTGTGTGGAGGGGGTAATAATGCTTATCAAATATATTGGTTTTCTAAAATTTCGAATAGCAATCGAACCGTTACTCGTTCACTGGCGCAGACGTCGGTCGGTGTCCCTATGTTGGTAGCACATCCACCAAATGTTCACGATTATAGTTGAGGTTAATAAGAAAGCTAGTTGTTTTGAAATTTATATTTACTGCTCATCTTTAACTGAAAATAAATGCCAGCGTATTGATGTTGCAATTGAATTAGAACTACGAAAGTACATCCTTTATATATTGGCACCGAAGTATGTGGGGACTAACTGAAAATTTTGATATCGAAACCCAAATTTCTTGCCAATAATTTCTCTTATTATAAACAAAAGCACTAAGATAAAAAGCATAAAAAAGGACTGTCCAAAAACATCACAGAACAATCCTTTTTGTGGCTTCGGCAGGAATCGAACCTGCATCTAAAGTTTAGGAAACTCCTATTCTATCCATTGAACTACGATGCCATTTAAGAATGCAAAATTAACCCAACTATATGGCTTTTACAAATAGTTTGGAAACATAAGCAAATGTTTATCTCGCACTACTTCGGTCAGCACATCTCTTAGTTCTTGAATATTTTCCTTTTTTGTGGCCGAGATAAATACGGCTGGGCTTTTATGTTTGTAAAAATAGGTTTGTTTCAATGCCTCAATACTGCTCGATTCCCCATCGGCTAACTGCTGGTGGTCAATGTATAAATCAGATTTATTGAAAACCATAATCACTGTCTTGTCGGTAGCTTTAATTTCTATCAGTGTTTTATTTACTATTTCTATTTGCTCTTCAAACGATGGGTGCGACACATCTACTACATGCACCAGTATATCGGATTCTCTAATCTCGTCCAGCGTAGATTTGAAGCACTCTACAAGAGTGTGTGGTAGTTTGCGAATGAAGCCTACAGTGTCAGAAAGTAGAAAAGGAATTTCATTCAAAACTATTTTGCGAACAGTCGAATCAACAGTAGCAAATAATTTATTTTCGGCAAATACTTCCGATTTTGCCAGCACATTCATAATAGTTGATTTGCCCACATTGGTATAGCCTACTAGCGATACTCTCACTACCTTACCTCTAGTTTTGCGTTGGGTAAAATTTTGTTTGTCAATTTTTTTAAGCTGTTCCTTCAGCAAGGTTATTTTTTCTTTGATTACCCTTCTATCGGTTTCTATCTCCTTCTCTCCCGACCCGCCTCTGGTACCAGTGCCCCCACGCTGCCGCTCAAGGTGTGTCCACATACGGGTAAGTCTTGGTAACAAATATTGGTACCTTGCTAGCTCCACTTGGGTGCGGGCTTGTGATGATTTTGCTCTTTGTAGGAATATATTTAGAATTAATAAATTTCGATCGTAAATAGGCACATTCAACTCATTTTCCAAATTTCTTAGCTGCGATGGTGAAAGTTCATCGTCAAAGATGACCATGTTTATCTGCTCAGCAATAACAAAAGCTTTTATCTCTTCTAGTTTCCCCTTGCCCACAAAAGTGCGGTTTTCGGGATGCTCCATCCTTTGAATGAACTGCTTGGCGGTGCTTACACCCATAGTAGAGGTAAGAAATTCCAATTCATCGAGATACTCAAGCGTTTTTTCATACGTTTGCTTGCCTGTAACCAAAGCCACTATTACTGCACGCTCTGCTCTCGCTGCCGTTTCGTATCCACCCATATTTTCACAATTGATTAAGTATGCCTTTTACTAGCGTTAAAATACTAGCGTTGAAATTAAATAATTACTGTTTCAGCATTTGGGTGTACACTGCTAGTGCTTGAATATCTCTCTCGCTAAGCTGGTATTTAAAGCCTGGCATCAGATTTTTGCCTTCACTAATGATGTGGGTACGCTGAACCAAAGTCTTTTCGCTTTTAGATAAATCTTTAGCACCATTGGCCATCATTTTCCCATCTTCGCCGTGACATACCGCACATTTTTCTATAAATATGGGTTTGGCATTGGCCAATACATTGCCCATATTTTGATTAATGATATTGCCCACCGCACTAGTATCTGTAGGCGAAGCACCATCAAATTTGATGACGGATTCTACAGGTTGCAATTTACCAAAATTGAAAACCAAACTCTGTGTTTTTGCAATTAAATACGCATACACTAACAGCACTGATGCTAGCGTTACCAATATTTTATTCTGTTTATTAAACCCCACAATACCTAAAGGAATAACGGCAAAAAGTATGATGATTTTTACTACCATATACAGTTCCATATTTTTGGTTACATACAGTAAATAACCGCCAGTAGCCAACATCAGTGTGCCCAGTATCATTTCTATTACTTTGGTTTTTGCCCTAAATTTTGCAAGGGCATCATTCATGCCTATCAGCATCAATAGATTTTTGAAGAGCATTGAAAATATAAAAATCATCACTACCGTGATGTGCAAGTGTAGCATTCCTGTTGCCATAATATTTATAGTTTATTTTTTTGCAAATTACGCTAAGAATGGGGGTATTCAAAGTTTTTTATAAATGAACCTTGCTTGATTTTAAAATGAAAATGCGTAAGGTATATTTTTGAATTCATGGTTTTTATTAGCTTTGTCAATCAAATAAAATAATAATGGAAGCAAGGGCATTAAAAATACAAGGACTGGTAGAACTGACACCCCGATTGTTCAAAGACGACAGAGGCTATTTTTTCGAATCTTATAATAAGAAAACATTTCAAGATTTAGGCTTAGATATTAACTTTGTGCAAGACAACCAATCATACTCTAGCCAAGGTGTAATAAGGGGCTTGCATTTTCAAAAAACACCTTTCGGGCAAGGTAAATTGGTAAGGGTATTGAAAGGAAAAATTTTGGATGTGGCGGTAGATATTCGCAAAAATTCGCCTACTTTCGGGCAATACGAATCTATCATATTAGATAGCGAAAAGTGCAATATGTTGTGGATTCCAGAAGGCTTTGCTCATGGATTTTCTACACTAGAAGAAAGTATGGTCATGTACAAATGCACCAACATTTACCACAAAGCATCAGAGTCTGGCATTATTTGGAACGACTCAAACATTGCCATTGACTGGCAGGTAGCCAACCCGAATGTTTCTGACAAAGACAAGGAACTGGGGACTATTGACAGTTTGGATTTCTATTTTTAACACCAAAATTCATGGGTATATTTTCAAAATTATTTTCTAAAAATAACCCATCGGGCAGCGATATACCCGAACCTGTTTTAGTAGATATGCACTCGCACCTGCTGCCAGCCATAGACGATGGGGTGAAAACGCTAGAAGAGGCGGTAGCTGTGGTAAAGGAATTTGTAAAATTGGGCTTTAAAAAACTCATTACTACGCCGCATATTATGGGCGATTTTTACAGAAATACACCTGATATTATTTTGTCAAAATTAGACCAGCTAAAAACCAGAATAACCAATGAAGGCATAGACATACAGCTAGCAGCAGCAGCAGAATACTACCTCGACGAATCGCTGATTGCCAAATTGCAAAGAGGAGAAAAACTATTGACTTTTGGTGAAAATTATTTATTGATAGAAACCTCCTATTTGAATGCCCCTGCAAATTTCTCTGACGCCATTTATCTTATTAAACAAAGTGGCTACTGGCCAGTGCTAGCACACCCTGAGCGATATCAATATCTTTATCAAAGCTTTGAAAAATTTGAAGAAATGTATGAGCAAAATATTTCATTCCAACTAAATACAAATTCTCTGCTAGGCTACTATTCTAAGCCTGCACAACTGTATGCCAAAAGAATGATAGAGAAAAACATGGTCAATTTTATAGGCAGCGATTGCCACAACATGAAACATATTGAGGCATTGGCCAAGACCATGAAATTAAAAGAATACAATGAAGTTAGTCGCCTGTATTTGTTCAATAATACTTTGCTGAACACATGATATTGATCACAGGAGCCACGGGATTGCTAGGAAGTTTTGTCGCAAAACAATTGTTAGAAAATGGCTACAAAGTAAAATGTATTGCACGCCCAAATGCTGATAAAAAACTTTTGCAATCCTTCGCCAACCAGATAAACTGGGTAGAAGGCGACATCATGGATATTTCATTTTTAAGAGAAAATTTACAAAATATTGACTGCATAGTACATTGTGCAGCAATAATTTCTTTTGTACCTAGCCAACAAACTTTGATGTTCAATACCAATGTGGTAGGCACTGCGAACGTAGTCAATGCGGCATTGGAAGCAGGTGTAAAGCAATTAATACACGTCAGTTCTATTGCGGCACTAGGTCGCAAAGAAGGTGTAACACATATAGATGAGCATACCAAATGGGAGGAGTCGCCAAACAATTCTGGTTACGCACGGTCAAAATATTTGGCAGAACTTGAGGTTTGGCGAGGTTCAGAAGAAGGGTTAAATGTTTCCATCGTAAACCCGTCTATTATACTGGGTGCGGGCGATGCCGCTAAAAGTAGTACTAAACTATTCGACTATGTACACCAAGGCAATTCGTTCTATACCGATGGCAACATCAATTATGTAGATGTACGAGATGTCGCTACTGCCATAGCTACGCTGGTAAAAGAACCACATTTTTCACAGCAATTTATTTTGAATGGGGGAACAATCTCTTATAAAAATTTCTTTGAAAAAATTGCCACCCAACTACATCAAAAACCACCCCATCGCAAGGCTACTAAATGGATGCTGGCTATAGGCTGGCGAGTGGCGGCAGTGTATTCTTTTTTCACTAAAAAAGAACCAACCTTGACCAAAGAGACCGCTAGAATTTCTGATTCGAATTACGTTTACATTGCCAAAATATCTGAGCAAGTATTAGGCATCCATTACAGCAATATCAACGACACCATAGCCTGGACTTGCAAAACACT
>JAAFID010000115.1 GCA_013297765.1 Cytophagales bacterium
GCACTAAGCCACATGATAGCTCCAGGTGCTATTACTATCTTATCGCCCGTAGTTATTGGGTTTGCCTTAGGTGCTGAATCTTTAGGCGGATTTTTAGCTGGGGTATTGGTTTCTGGTGTGATGATGGCTTTCTTCCAATCAAATGCTGGTGGTGCCTGGGATAATGCCAAGAAAATATTTGAAGGCGGCGTAGAGATAAATGGCAAAACCTACTACAAAGGTTCAGAGCCTCACAAAGCTGCTGTAGTTGGTGATACCGTAGGCGATCCATTCAAAGATACTTCTGGCCCTTCGTTAAATATTTTGATTAAGTTGGTTTCCATAGTAGCCATGGTCATTGCACCATTGTTATAATTTTTTACCAACACATAGAAGCATTCACTTTAAAAGGTGGATGCTTTTTTTATTCCCCTTACTTTTAAAATTTCAAAAACTCTAATACTTGTTTCTCGTTAAACCCAATTCAAGAAATCCAACCCATTTTTGTATGACAAATAAAATTGTATTGCTCGCCTGTTTTTTTATATGCACATTTACTTACAGCAAAGCCCAGAAAATACACGCCGAACCTAGCGATTTCAAACAATTATTTTCTCGCCCTCTAATCGTTGAATTGCTAGAAGAAGACCCTAAGATTATTGCACACTTTGAAAAAAATGCAAAGAAACATCCTAATGGGCTGGAAGATTATAAAAGTTTCATTGCCTTGTACAATGAGAATATCAAGATGGCAGTAGGCAAATTTTGGACAGCAAATAAAGATATCGAATACCGCACCACATCTGACATTCATACATTAGTAAAAAAGAAAAATACGACTTATTCTGTACTTTATTATTCTGAGTCTGCAGAGCAATTTGTAGATTATGCCACCAATAAAAATATCGTAGTTCCAATGCTTAATTACACTCGTATGGAGCACCACAATGGCAAAGTAGATTACAGTATTTTCTTACCTATTTCATTCCTTACCCCACACGATGATTACATAGAAACCGACCTCATTTTCGGGGTACAATTTATCCAACGGAACATCGAATACATGATTGAAAAAAATGTAAAAATGAGTGCTTCGGCTTATGCTAAAACGTTTGGCGTTACCTGTACTTTGCTTCAAAACAAAACACTTTTTTTGGATAATAAATTAATGACAAATAATGCATCTATCGAAGAAATAAAAAACAATTATAAATACAAATTTACCTTCGCAGAAGCAAAGAAAATAAATGAAGTAGTAGAAAATGCAGACCAAGAGGCTGCTTATTTGGTGTCGTTACCCTACGAAAAACACACTGCCAGCCCTGGCAGTGCATCTTCAATACTTTGCATACGCCTAGTGATAGACCCCAAAGACGGCAATATATTGAGCAATATGGGGACAGCTATTTCAGAAAGTAAAACAAATATTTTTCTTACCCAAGACTTCGCTACCTGCGATACCTGCAAATAATAATTGTATATTAAAATGAAAGGTTAGTGCTAAAATGGTACTGACCTTTTTTGGGTAAATGCTCTTTCACTATCAATTGCAATTTCAAATAAAGAATTTAGGGTATAAACCCTGATTATGATTAGTTTACAATATTAAAAAAAAGGCAAACATCTCCATGCTTGCCTTTTTTTTAATCTTAAAATAGCAACTATTATTTTGCTACTTCTATGCTTACTTCTTTGCCTTTAATTTGGTTTCCCATCATGGCACCAAGTACATTTTGTACTTCGTTTGCCGGAACTTCTACATAAGAAAATTTATCCCTCACATCAATCTCGCCTATATCGCCACCATTCAAGCCAGAGTTTGCGGTGATAGAACCTAGAATATCACCTGTTCTTACTTTATGGTTTTTGCCTAGGTTTAAAAACAATTTTACCATATTGGCACCACCACTTTTACGCTCACGACGCTTTTCTCCAGTTCCAGTCTTAGATCTATCTCCCCTATCATTTCTATCTCCACGGTCACCTCTATCAGAGCGACCCCTGTCACGAGAATCATTTCTATCAAATCGGCTAGAGGAATCGTATTCTCTCTCTACTCGTTTAGGTGCCTCTCTACGTTCTTGCAAATCGCCAACTTGTAGTTTCAGCAGGGCAGCCATCATCATTTTTAAATCGATGCCTTCTGTTTCCCATTCTTCCACCATCCAAGTATGCTTTTTCAAATCGGATGTTTCAATAACATTGGTCAATTTTTCTTGCAATTTTTTTAATTTAATTTTTGCAAGTTCTTTTCCGCTTGGCAATTCACCTTTGGCAATATCGGCTTTGGTATAGTTCATCAATTCTCTCAAGCTTCGCATTTCTCTCGAGGCTACTAGTGTGAAAGATTTACCAAGCCGACCTGCTCTACCCGTACGGCCTATGCGGTGTACGTAGTATTCTATATCCATTGGCAAATCGTAATTGATAACAGCATCTACATCGTCAACATCTATACCACGTGCAGCTACGTCGGTAGCAACCATCACATGTACATCGCCTGCACGAAATTTACGCATCACTGTATTCCGTTGGCTTTGGCTAAGATCGCCATGAATACCCACCGCCTTATGGCCTTGCAAATTCAATTTTTCTACCACTTCATCTACCATTCTTTTAGTATTGCAAAACACAAGTGCAAGTTTAAAAGAATTAATTTCCAACAGCTTTAATACACACTCCATCTTCTCGCCACTACGTACCTCAAAGTAGAATTGCTCGATGTTAGCAACGGTTAAGGAGCTTCTTTCTATTTTAACTATTTGTGGATTTTTTTGGTATTTCTTAGTCAATTGCAAAATTGGCTTCGGCATGGTAGCCGAGAAAAACACCGTTTGCCTTTCTTCTGGCATGTGGCTAAGGATAGTTTCGATATCTTCTACAAAACCCATGTTCAACATTTCATCGGCCTCGTCTAGCACTACCATTTTCACTTGGTCAAGTTTCAATGTTTTTCTATTCAAGTGGTCAATGATACGACCAGGCGTACCAACGATTACCGAAACACCTCGCTTGATGTCTTTGATTTGATTTTCTATACTTTCGCCGCCATAGACGGGCAGTATAAACAATCCTTTTTTGTGTTTGGCCAGTTTACGAAACTCAATGCAAACCTGCATAGCGAGTTCTCTAGTGGGGCACATTACTAAGCCTTGAATGCCTTTCTCGGAAGCATCAATTGCCTCTAAAAGTGGAATACCGAAGGCAGCCGTTTTTCCTGTACCTGTTTGGGCTTGCCCAATAATGTCGTGTCCCGCAAGAATCATGGGGATGGCCTGTGCCTGTATTGGTGAAGCCTCTGTGTAGCCTACATCACCAATGGCCTGCATCAATTCATCAGAAAGTGATAATTGATCAAATGTTACTTTTTCCATTCTGTTTGTTTGCGTTTCTTTCGAAACATGTAATTTATTATAATCTGCAAAGAAACGGCTTATTTCTCGTATTTCCATTTAATCTATTGATTATTGTTTAGGGAATCGCTAAAGTTTTACTATTTTGCCACCCTTGAGCAAATTGTATTTTTTAAATTATTTCACACAAATTGGTTGCTATGTGTAGTCCATTATTAAAAATGTTGTTGGGTTGGCTCATTGCCATGGTGATTATTGGATACATGATTTCGGTACAGCACAAGCACCATCCTAAGGCATTATTTTATTTGTTTTTTACCGAAATGTGGGAACGTTTTAGTTACTACGGTATGCGGGCGTTGCTTATGCTTTATATGATTAAGCAATTGATGCTGGGCGATGTTGCTGCTACTGCGGTATATGGTGCTTACGTAGCATTGGCCTATACAAGTATGGTTTTTGGTGGAGTATTGAGTGAGCGAATTTTAGGACTTAAAAACTCGATCATAATTGGCGGTCTTTTAATGGCGGCAGGACATTTCGGAATGGCCATAGAAACTCCTTGGATGCTATACATATCACTAGGTTTAATTGCTTTG
This sequence comes from Cytophagales bacterium, assembly GCA_013297765.1. Taxonomy (GTDB): domain Bacteria; phylum Bacteroidota; class Bacteroidia; order Cytophagales; family Cytophagaceae; genus REBA01. Next base: position 3,932 of record JAAFID010000115.1, read on the forward strand.
GGAAATGGCTTTTTCAAACCAAATATCGGAAGTCTATTAGGGAAATTTTATTTTGAAAAAGACCCAAGGAGAGATTCTGCATTTACTATTTTTTATATGGGAGTTAATACAGGAGCTTTCCTAGCACCGCTTACTTGCGGATTTTTAGCTATGGATGGGATTGGGGCTTTGGCATTGCAGGAGTGGGAATGCTTTTGGGACTATTGATTTTTTCTTTTGCAAATTTAAAAAAGGTATTTGAGCAACATGGGCTACCCACCAACGAGCTATGGGAAAAACCAAGCATTCGCACGTTGGTTATAATTGGGATTATAATGTTAGCCCCTTTATTCGCTTTCATGATAAAAAACACCACATTATCTTCCTATGCTTTTATGGCGATTGCTCTAGGTGCATTTCTCTATTTGTTTATGTCGGCAATGAAAGAAAAGTTAGAAGATCAAAAAAAGATATTGGCAATTATGGTACTCTTTTCTTTCACCATATTGTTTTGGACATTTTTTGAATTGGCGGGAAGTGTGCTTACCCTCTATACCGAACGCAACATCGACCGAACTATTGCTAACGGATGGCTTCAAAGTATATTTTGTGCTCAAATTAGCACTAGTGAATTTCAAAGTATCAATCCATTTTTCATCATTCTTCTAGCCCCGTTATTTTCCAAACTCTGGAACAGATGGGATTTATCAACTGGATTAAAATTTTCATTGGCATTATTCCAAATGGGAATAGGTTTTCTGGTATTGGTCTGGGGATCTACATTTGCAGATAGTAAAGGTTTGGTACCCTTAATTTTTATGGTTGCAGCCTATTTTTTCCATACCACTAGCGAGCTTTGCCTCTCCCCTATTGGGCTCTCGATTGTGACCAAACTTTCTCCTCCCAAAATAGTTTCTACAGTTATGGGAATATGGTGGATGTCAGTTTCTTTTGCAGGAATATTGGGAGGAAAAATTGGAGCCTTTACTTCAATTGAAAATACAGGAAATAAAATTGTGACCAAGGCTGAGTCGCTAGCCATTTACACCAACACATTTCAATGGATAGCCCTCACAGCAATTGCATCGGGCGTATTGTTGCTATTTTTTGTGAAGCCCTTGAAAAGATGGATGCAGGAGGGGTGATGAAAGTTAAGGTGATATTTGTCTAATTATTTTGTACTAAAAAACATTAGTTTATCATCCTAAATTTCCTCCAATTCGGTTATAGATATTTGTTGGTTGCCAATTTCTTTTCTTACCTAATCGCATTCGCTTTGTTGTCTTATATTCTATGGAAAAATTTTGACTCATAAATTCAATTGCTGCAAGATTATCCATAGGAAATGAAGCATTTTCTTTTGTCATAAATCGCAATTTCATTAGTTCTTGTCCCGCAGAGGTTGTGGTTGATACTATTAATCCTTCCCCTAAAGAAGGTAAATAATAGCCTTCAACATTATTATCCTGCACATATATAAAACCATGATCAAGGTGTGGCATCAATTGAAACATTCTATTTTCATTAGAGACCTTATAATCTAAAACAGAAATTTGATTTTTAAAACTATCGGAGAATGGAACAATGTTTTCCGAAGTTTTCAAGGTGCCGCTAGATTTTATATCCTTGAACAATACGTACTCAGTTTCTGTTTCAAAACCTAATTTTTTATAAACAGGTTCTCCCATGGCAGTACCTATAAGATATATTGTATCGCACCTTTTCGATTCTAAATTTTCAAGTAACGTTTTGGTAATTAAGTTACCAATACCTTGATTTCGGTTGTCAGGATGAACAATAATATGAGCCAGCCAAGCAATATCATGATGAACGATGGCTGTGCCAATTCCCACAATTTTTTTATCAATAGTTACTTTGAGGGGTAAACAGAAATTGGATTTAGTATAAAAATCAATCGTAGGAATAATATCTTGCCAGCCTAGTGGCTGTAACTCAGCAATAAAAGTTAAGTCGCTATTTTCTAAAGTTAAAATATTCATTTTGGATAAGTTTAGCTGAATATTATAAGCTAGCTTTAACCTTTTTCCTTGGGATTAAATTGTTTTAACCAAATCGCTTTTTGCTTTTTAAAATATAGAGAAGCTAAAATCATTACTAAACCAATAGAAACTCCTACAATATTAAAGAACATAGCTGTTGGCTTAATATTCAAGTTCAAAATTTTAAGAAAAGGAACTCTAACCATTGTTTCGGCTACAAATGCACCATATAAACCAATAACAGACCAATACATGAATCTAAAATGCTTATAAATATAATTTTCTGACTTTCGTAGTATAATGGGGTACATTCCCATAAAAAGAGAGAAAATACTTACCAGACCAAATGCATGAAAAATTCCAAATCCGCCAAAAAGACGATAAATCATAAATGCAGTAACCAACAAAACTATCATAGATACTACATAAACATACCCAATTTGTTTATGTCTTTGTGTGCCTTTTTTTGATGTCAATATTAGCGTGCCAGTAATAAGTGCTATAATTGATGCTATCAAATGGATAAGTCCTGTTGTGTTGGACACTAAAGTATTCATTATTTTATCTTTATTTAACAACCTTTAAATCAATATTAAATACACCTTCTCAATAATATTGCACATTTTAATTTTAATCAAATCTGTAGTTTCAAGAATTTGCTATAGAAATTTATTTGTCCCCAAGTTTATTCCAAAGTTCCCTTTACTCAAAATCATATACCTTCACAGATTCCCATAGGTGTTTGCAATCTGCTAAAAACTGCAAATGTACTGGTTCTGTTTGATATTGGTCGTGTGCAGCTATATCGGCAAATGAGGTGTACAAACCATAATCGTAACTATCATCTATGCTCGGTCTTTTAGCGGTCGCTGCAGGTGGGCCTACATGAAAACTTTTTAAACTATCAATGCTTCCAAGGCTATTTACACCTGCTACAAATTTTATTTTATCTGCTTCTGAAATGTCTTTTTTTAACCAAAATAATACTACGTGAACTAACATGTTTTTTATCTTTAAATTTGAAATACAAAATTCAAAAATAGAACATCGTTCCCGATATAGCCAATGGCTGTGCAAAATTTATAAATATGTTTTTAAAAATTGGTGGTGCTGCCCTGAATCAAACGCCTATAGCCTGGCAACAAAATACAGAAAATATACTGGACGCCATACGCCAAGCCCAAAGCGAGGGATTAAAGATTCTTTGCTTACCTGAGCTTTGTATCACGGGCTACGGTTGTGAAGATATTTTTTTAAGCGAATGGGTAGTCGAGCAAGCAATAGAACAGTTACTTTCCATAGTTCCACACACTGTTGATATTGCTGTTTGTATAGGATTGCCGCTACGTCTCGATGGCTTGCTTTACAACTGTTCGTGTTTTATTCACGATAAAAAAATACTAGGTTTCTCTGCAAAACAATTTCTTGCCAACGATGGCATTCATTACGAAACACGGTGGTTTACGCCTTGGCCGTACTCAACAATTTCACAAATAAAAATAAAAGATATCCCCTACCCTATTGGCGACATCGTCTATCAATTGTACGGTATCAAAATAGGTTTTGAAATATGTGAAGATGCTTGGAAAAGCGATGAACAAAGACCTGCAAGCAGATTATTAGCCCAGCAAGTGGACCTGATTATGAACCCTAGTGCAAGTCATTTCTCCTTTGGCAAATCGGCCATTCGTTACGATTTGATTATTGGTAGTTCGCAGCGTTTTCAGTGTACTTATTTGTATGCAAATTTACTGGGAAACGAAGCTGGCAGGGCTATATATGATGGTGAAGTATTGATTGCACATCGTGGAAAATTGATTCAACGCAACCATCGTTTTTCGTTTCACCAGACTAATTTGGTAAGTGCTGAGATAGATTTTACTACAAAGCAAACCAGTCAAAGCCCGCTCACAGTAGATGTGCGAGAAAAAGAATATGAATTTTGGGAAGCAACCAGTCTAGGTCTTTTTGATTACATGCACAAGTCGCATAGCAAAGGTTTTGTATTGTCACTCAGTGGTGGTGCCGATTCTTCTGCCTGTGCCATCATGGTAGCGGAAATGGTAAAAAAAGGAATAAGGGAATTGGGTTGGAAATTATTTATTCAAAAAGCCAACATTGAGGACAAATTTGACCTAAATAAATTAGCACTTGCAACCGATATAGAGAGAGAAAAAATACTAATGAGTAAGCTACTGCTGTGTGCGTACCAAGGTACAGAAAATTCAAGCACTGATACTTTCGATTCTGCAAAACATTTGGCAGAAACTATAGGATCAACATTTTACCATTGGCAAATAGATGAACAAGTAAATGCAAACATTGCGGCAATTGAGCAAAATATAGGTCGCAAGCTTACGTGGGAACAAGATGATATCGCTTTGCAAAACATTCAGGCACGCACCCGTTCGCCCCTGATATGGCTGCTCACCAATATTTCCAATGCCTTACTCATCACTACATCTAACCGCAGTGAAGGCGATGTAGGCTACGCCACTATGGACGGCGATACCAGTGGCAGTATTGCCCCTATTGCTGGGGTAGATAAAGATTTTATTAGAAAGTGGTTGTTGTGGGTAGAGCAAAACCACCACCAAACAGGTTTAAGTCGTGTAAATAGTTTGCAGCCAACTGCAGAATTAAGACCACAATCCCGCACTCAAACCGATGAAAAAGATTTGATGCCTTACCAAATTTTATCAGCAATAGAACGTGAAGCTATTAGAAATAGAAAATCACCAATGGAAGTTTATTTACTCCTTAAAAAAACAGGGATTGCAAGCGAAATAGATTTAAAAAATTATGTGATAAAATTTTTCCAATTGTGGTGTAGAAACCAATGGAAAAGGGAACGATTAGCACCGTCTTTTCACTTAGACGATTTCAATGTAGATTCCCGCACATGGTGCAGGTTTCCAATACTTAGCGGAGGATTTGAAAAGGAATTGACTGCTTTAAAAAAATGGGTATAATGATTTTCAATGGTAATGTAAATGTTTCCAATTGATATGCTCCATGGTCATTTCGCCACAAACACTATCGGCAACCTCTACAATAGAGGGCTGAGAATAAAATATAATAAATAAGAAAACGATGAAAATAATGCCAAGAATAAGGAAAGGTGCTAGCATAAACAAATGCCAAAATTGAAAGAGTAAATTGGTTTTCATAGTTGTAGAAGTTTAAAGGTTCAATAATTTTTATAGGGTTGATTATTTACTGCTCCAGTTATCAAAATCGTTAAACATAGTTCTTTTTACGACAAGTATTATTATCAGTTCTATATTCCAACATCTAGTTTTCCACACCCTGATTTTATTGATAAAAAATATATCTCAATATTTTTATTTCAGCTAACTTTAAAGTCTTTAAAAAAATACGATGTCGATGTTAAATTTTATTATTTGGAATGTTTCACCAGAAATATTCAGTCTAGGAAGTTGGGAACTTCGGTGGTATTCTATTTTGTTTGCCTTGGCTTTTATACTAGGGGGGCAACTACTCACTTGGATATACAAGCAAGAAGGTCGAGATGAAAAGCATGTAGAAACGCTCACTTTGTATATGGTGCCATCCACAGTATTGGGGGCTAGACTTGGGCATTGTTTATTTTATGATCCTAGCTATTACCTTGCACACCCATTAGAAATTCTTAAAGTATGGGAAGGGGGCTTGGCTAGCCATGGTGCTACCATAGGTATATTGTTTGCGATTTATCTCTACTCACGTGTACACAAAGATCAGTCGTATTTGTATGTCTTAGATCGCTTGGTGATTACTATTGCCCTAGCTGCATGCCTTATCAGAGTAGGTAACTTGATGAATTCTGAGATATATGGAAAAATAACAAACAATGACTCTGGTTTTCTGTTTGTACATGGTGTTCAGCAGTCGTTGCAAGACAGGTTTGGAGACAATTTTACGGACATTAAAGTTCAGTATCAAAAAAAAGATACCTTACTTGGAGATAGAAAATTGGGTCTATTGTCGCTTTCTATGAAGTCGCAGAGTATGGGTGTACCATTTCACAAATTAAAAGATTTTGTAGAAGACCGTGTACAACGAGCATTAAGAAATACTGATAATACTGACGTATCAGAAAACATTGTGTTGCTTGAGAATAATTTCAAATACAAAGTAACCCGCAATGAAGATGGTACAGGGCTTATCACTGTTCAATTTTATGGTTTTGCACGCTACCCTACCCAAATATTTGAGGCATTTTTTGGAATAGCACTTTTCGTATTATTGTTTTCTATTTATTTAAAATACAAATCTCAAACTCCTGAAGGCAGGCTATTTGGATTGTTTGTGCTTTTGCTGTTTTCATTTCGTTTAGCAATAGAATTTTTAAAAGCACCACAAGTAGATTTTGAGAACGGAATGCCTCTGAACATGGGGCAATTGTTAAGTATTCCCCTTATTCTCGTTGGGCTTTGGGTAGTTTGGAAATCATACCAATCAAAACCGATAGCAAACAACTAATTATGCACCTATTCTACTGTTCTACAGCACCAGAGATGAATGTACTAGACGAAACCGAATCGCAGCATGCCATTAAAGTGTTGCGATTGGATATAGGTAGTGAAGTAGAAATTACCAATGGAAAGGGGGAACTGTTTCTAGCCCGCATAGTGTCTGGAAATTTTAAAAAATGTGGGTTTGAAATAGTCAAAACTATTTCCACACAAAACGCTTCAAATTTTTATATTCATATTGCTATAGCCCCCACCAAGAGTAGCGACCGCATAGAATGGTTTATAGAAAAATGTGTGGAAATAGGTATTCAAGAAATAAGTTTTATTCAATGTAATCATTCCGAGAAAAAAAATCTAAATCTTGAAAGGGCAATGAAAGTGGCTGTGAGTGCCATGAAGCAATCGCAGAAAGCATATTTGCCAAAAATAAATGCTTTACAAAATTTCAAACAATTTATAGCGCATACCCAAGCAAAAGAAAAATATATTGCTTACGTTGCAGATGCTAGTGCCCCCAACATTCACCTACTGCAAATGGCTTCAAAAAAAACAAACTATGTAGTATTGATAGGCCCTGAAGGAGATTTCTCGCCTGAAGAAATAGCAATTTCATTGCAAAACAATTACCGCCCTATTTCACTTGGCAGTAGCCGGCTACGTACCGAAACTGCTGGCGTTGTAGCCTGCCATACGTTGCAGTTGGTGCAGGTGTA
>JAAFID010000114.1 GCA_013297765.1 Cytophagales bacterium
CTACTTGGCATCTTTTCAGTATGGTCATCAAAAAAAACCTCAATGATGGTGACCGCCCTCGCCGTGGACGTGGCCATGGTCTAGTTCTTCGGCGGTGGCAAACCTTACCGCAAGCACCTTGCCCGAAAAATCTAAATTTTGTCCTACCAAGGGGTGGTTAAAATCCATCACCACAAATTGGGGCTGTATTTCTTTTACTATGCCGTAAAACTGGTGTCCCTCACCATCTTGCATGGGCAGCTCGGCACCTATCACCAATTCACCATCGGGCATTTCGCCAAATATTTCTTTGGGTATGGTTACAATATCAGCTGCATTGGCCTGCCCATAAGCATCTTCGGCAGAAAGCTGAAAAGAAAATTCATCGCCTACGCTCATACCCGTTAGCTTCTCGTCAAATGCGGGAAGTGTTTGCCCTAGGCCATGAATAAAGGCAAAAGGATGTGCAGCATCTGCTGCATCTACCACCTCGCCATTTGCTATACGCAATTCGTATTGAAGTAACACTACTGTATTGTTTGAAATTTGCATGAAATGTTTTTTTATATTCTTGCCAAAGTTACGGCAGTGAGTTGGCAAAAGCTAGTGTATAAAACTTCAATTCTTAGATTGCTTAATCTTTTTTATTAAAACATGTAAAACTTAAATTAAGCAATTGAGGGTTTTAAACGTTAAGCATTTTTTATATACTTGTCTTTTGCAAAAGACAAAAAAATCTTAGTTACCAAAAAACTGGTGTAAACAACATTTTGTAGGCTATGCTGTTGATGGATTAATAAACCTATAGCATTAATCAAAGTGCATGATTACACTAGCATATCTTTAGCTAGATATTATCCTTATATTTGCAAATCGACAAAAATGAATCAAGTGATTATACCCGGTACATATTTATCAGCAATCAACAATCCGTCTGATTTAAAAAAACTAAATGAAAAGGAACTAATTTGCCTAAGTGATGAACTAAGGCAATTTATCATAGACAATGTATCAATATATGGTGGGCATTTTTCGGCTAGTCTTGGTGTTGTAGAGCTTACCACCGCACTGCACTATGTGTTCAATACCCCAGAAGACCAGTTGGTATGGGATGTGGGGCATCAGGCTTATGGTCACAAAATATTGACAGGTCGCAAAGAATCTTTTCATACCAACCGTATTTATGGGGGTATATCGGGGTTTCCCAAACGAAGCGAGAGCATTTACGACACCTTTGGCGTAGGTCACTCATCTACTTCCATATCGGCAGCATTGGGCATGGCGGTAGCATCTAAATATAAGAAGCAACCCGAGAAACAGCATATAGCTGTAATAGGCGATGGTGCACTTACTGCGGGTATGGCATTTGAAGCTATGAATCATGCGGGCGTAAGCAATACCAACCTACTCATTATTCTTAACGACAACTGTATGGCCATTGACCCCAATGTGGGGGCATTGAAAGAATATTTGACCAATATTACTACCTCTCAGGCGTACAATAAGATGAAAGACGATATTTGGAAACTGATGGGTAAGCTAGGAAAAATAGGTCCTGTAGCCCAATCGGTCGCTTCCAAACTGGAGGGAGGCCTCAAAAGCACGTTGCTAAAACACAGCAACCTTTTTGAGTCGCTCAATCTACGGTACTTTGGCCCTGTAGATGGTCACGATTTGCCCAATTTGATTCAAGTACTTTCTGATTTAAAAAATATTCCTGGCCCAAAAATTTTGCATTGCATCACCACCAAAGGCAAAGGGTTTCCACTAGCCGAGCAAAACCAAACGCTGTGGCATGCACCAGGGTTGTTTGACAAGGTTACTGGCAAAATTCATAAAAAAGAATACAGTACCCCTCAAGCCCCAAAGTACCAAGAAGTATTTGGGCATACGCTGGTAGAGTTGGCAAAAGCAAATTCAAAAATTATGGGCATTACGCCCGCTATGCCTTCTGGTTCGTCGCTAAATATAATGATGGAACAAATGCCCAACCGAGCATTTGACGTAGGTATAGCAGAGCAACATGCGGTTACCTTTTCTGCGGGTCTAGCAACACAGGGATTGATACCATTTTGCAACATCTATTCTAGTTTTATGCAGCGTGCCTACGACCAAGTGATACACGATGTAGCCATTCAAAAACTACACGTGGTCTTTTGCCTCGACAGGGCAGGCTTGGCAGGTGCCGATGGACCTACACACCATGGTGTGTATGATATTGCATACATGCGTTGCGTACCGAATATGATTGTATCGGCTCCCATGAATGAAGAAGAACTACGCAACCTTATGTACACAGCACAAGCGAAAAATCATGGTCCATTGGCGATTCGCTACCCTCGTGGGCAAGGCGTAATGCCTGTATGGAGAACAAAAATGACCGAAATACCTATAGGCAAAGGTAGGACAATACAAGAAGGAAGCGACATGGCTATTCTTTCTTTAGGTCATGTAGGCAATATGGCAGTGGCAGCATGTGCATTACTGAAAGATGAAGAAGTAGAGGTGGCACACTACGATATGCGGTTTGCAAAACCCCTAGACGAATCATTGCTGCACATTATATTTCAAAAATTTGACAAAATAATAACCTTAGAAGATGGCTGCATTCAAGGAGGTTTTGGCAGTGCCATACTTGAGTTTATGGCCGACCACCAATACAGTGCTAGGGTGATAAGGCTGGGCATACCCGACAAAGTAGTAGAGCACGGCGAGCAAGCAGAACTTTACAGAGAGTGCGGCTACGATACGCTAGCCATAGTAGAGGCTGCCAAAAGTTTGCTAGAGGTTGTGTACAAAAAAGTATAAAATGCATTTTACCTCATCTACACCATTGCAATAATGCCGATAATCATCGGCATTATTATTTAATTGGCAACAGTGACCACATACCATCATGGATAAAAAATTATTACACTATAGCCTACAAGGCAGTGGCCATAAAACAGTAGTACTATTGCATGGATTTTGTGAAAGCAAATCTATTTGGGAACATCTAATTCCTACATTGAGCAATAATTTTAAAGTCATCAGCATTGATTTGCCAGGTTTTGGCGGTAGCGATGTATGCCAAAGTACACCAAGTATTGAATATTTTGCTAAGGAAGTACAGCAGCTACTGGTACATTTAAAAATATCCTATTGTACACTAGTAGGGCATTCACTAGGGGGCTACGTGGCTTTGGCATTTGCCGAAATGTATCCTCAATATTTGCAAGGGCTAGTGCTATTTCACTCATCGGCAATTGCTGATAGCGAAGACAAAAAAGTGAATAGGAATAAAACCATCGAATTTGTAAAAACACATGGTGCTGCTGCATTTGTGGCAACACTTATCCCTAGTTTATTCAAAGAAAGTAACCGAAAACATTTTGCTACAACTATTGCTCAACTTGTTGCCGAGGCTGCTACCATTGCCCCACAAGCCATAATAGATGCCAGTATTGCTATGAGGGATAGAACTGACAGAACGCAGGTATTGAAAGAAATTAAGGTTCCAGTATTGTATATTGTAGGAAAAGCAGATGAGGCTATTCCATTAAAAATAAGTTTGGAACAATGTCATATAGCACCCCTAGCCTATGCCTACTTTTTATCCGAAAGTGGCCACATGGGCATGGTAGAGGAAACCAATAACTGTAGTGCCACCCTAAGTCAGTTTATTTTGATATGCCAAAAGTAATTGGTTATAAATGGTGCATAAGTTTAATACTTTGTTTTTTTAAGTTGATGCCATAATTTATACTATTCAAATTTTTTTTATCAATTTAGCCATAAATGGACAACTATATGAAGGTTTTGATGGTATATGCCCCCAAATATCGCCGAAAAAACTATGGGAAATAATGCTTCACAATTATCGACTTATGTAGTCGATTTCTTTGCGATAAAGCCAAAAACGGTGGCTGGCAAACTGAAATCATTAATTATATTTTTTATTTCAGCTTTAGCAGCCTTGTCATTTTATATTTATTTGCAAACAGAGTACATCAACAGCGACTATTACAAGCTAGAAAAATATGCATTTGGGTTTCAAACAACTTTTGTTATTGAATCCAGTTTTACAAACAATCAAATGAGTATTGTCAATAAAATAGACAATAGAGATACCAGTCTTTTAGAATTTTCCACTAAAGACCTTCACTCGGGACTAGATACGGCTTTGTATGCACTCAAGTTAGCTGATAAAGGTATAGATTATCAAGAAGAAGCTGTAAGAAAAGTTTTTAATGAATATGAAGCATTGGGTAGAGATATAGGTAAGCAAATTGCTTATAATAAAAAAATGGGGCTAGAAAGTCCTACCAATGATTCTTTATTGAGAGCACAAATCAACAATAGTGATATTGTAGGGCGATTTTACGGCACCCTATTTGGTGGATATTTTCAAAAAGTAATAGAGCAAAAAGATAAAACCAATGTATCGCTACTACATCACACGGCTGTGTTGCCCCGCATCATTATCACAGTTTCTATTATTCTTACAATATTAATTGTCATCATTGGCAAGCTAATATTGAACTCGCTAAGGAAGTCTATTGAAAGACCCAAAGCCATGCTAGAAGACTTGGCAATAGGCAGGCTGCCAGAAGAACTAGAAGATTCAAAAGATGAACTAAGCTATATCATTTCAGTATCTAATCAGTTGGCCGCCAATCTTAGAAATGCCAGTGAATTTGCCCTTCAAATAGGTCAATCAAACTTTGACTACCAATACACCCCCTCGAGTGGCGATGATATATTGGGCAATGCTCTACTGAAAATGCGACACGATTTGCATGTGTTTCATGAAAAAGAAAATCAACAAAACTGGGCTATTTCGGGGCAAGCAAAATTTGCTGAAATAATCCGATCGCAACATAATGGGCTAAAAGAAACATGTGACCAATTAATTTCAAATTTGGTAAAATACCTACATGCCAATCAAGGTGGAATGTTTTTCTTTGATGAAGACAGTCAAAATTTAGCATTGCTCTCTTGCTATGCCTATGATAGAAAAAAATTCTTGCAAAAAAATATTGATATAGGCGAGGGCATGGTGGGGCAATGCTATCAAGAGGGGCAGACTATTTACATGAACGATGTGCCCGATGATTATATTACCATCACCTCAGGGCTAGGCACTGCTAATCCTAGAGCAATATTGATAGTACCTATGCTATACAATGATAAGATAGAAGGCGTAATAGAGTTGGCTTCTTTTCAAGATTTCTTACCCTATCAAATAGCATTTGTAGAGAAACTAGGCGAGATGCTGGGCTCATCGGTTAGTGCTATCAAAAGGAATACTTTTACCGAAAAATTGCTAAAGGAATCTCAAAGTAAATCTCAAAGTTTAGGGCAGCAAGAAGAAGAGCTAAGGCAGAACCTAGAAGAACTTCATGCTACACAAGAAGAAATGCTTATGCGAGAACAAACTTATTTGGCCGAGATTAGCCAATTAAAAAGTACATTGGCACAACAAAATAATTGATAACAAAAATCAAGAGTAATGCCCAATACTATGCTCGAGTACTTGCAAGCATTCGTACATCGACTCTTCTATCAAAGTAAGATTTAACGATTGCACATCAAGGTCAATACCATTGGTCTTAAAAAAATCAATCCATATTCCTACCGAATAAGCAAAAGGCAATTGGAGTAATTTCTCTACATCGAAGGATGTATGTACACTCCACTTTTCTGCGTAATAACTATTGAATTCGGCCCAGCTTAGTGGAAATTTTTCTTTGATGTGCATCATTGTTTAATAATTTTCAGAAACCTAGTAAAAACAAGGGGTTCAAGTACTATTTTATAGCTATGTATATTTTTATTCAAGAATAAATCCAAATATCCTACAAATAAAGTAACATTTTTCGATTGAATGAGGTATAACAGGTATGATTTTTAGAATTTTGAATTGATTCACTTCAATTTTTTAATTTTATAATGCATAATTTCAAATTTAAGTCACAGAATACTATGAAGCTAAGCAAAATTAGAATTGCTGTTATCCTTTTTTTATTGGTAACACTTAACCTGTCAATAACCAATGCTCAAGAACAAGCGCCTAAAATAGAAGGTGTAAAAGCCATGGAAGCAGAGGCCAACGGGCTATATGATGAAGACAACTACAAAGAAGCCCTACCTTATTTTTTATTGTTGGATAGTTTAAAACCCAATAATTCGTCATTCAAGGCACGTACTGGTGTATGCTACTTAAACTTAGCAACTAAGTATAAAGCCCTAGCTTACTTAGAAGAAGCAAAAAAAATGGGTCATACCAAAGACGGTATCGAATACTATCTAGGTTGGGCATTTCACTTAAAACATGATTTTGACAATGCCATCATTCACTACACTGCATACAAAGACCACTTGCACAAGTCAACTAAAAATCTTGTTAAGATAAAAGAAATTGAAGTGCTGCTCGCCCAATGTTTAGTGGGCAAGGAAATGTTGAAAAATGAAGTAAATGCTAAAATAGAAAACCTTGGCCAATCGGTAAACTCTACCTTTACCGACTTTGCCCCACTTATCTCGGCCGATGAAGGAACACTTATCTTTTCTTCCAAAAGACCAAATTCTGGTAAACGTGACCAAAATCTAGACTACTATGAAGATCTATACATTTCTTACAAAGAAGGCGACAAATGGAGTACACCAAAAAACCTAGGACCGCCCATAAATACCAAAGTAAACGACGCTTCATGCGGTCTATCTGTCGATGGACAACAATTATTTTTATATAAAAATGATACGCTAGAAACCGACAAATCGGGTGGAGATATTTATGAAAGTGATTTTAAAAATGGAAAATGGACCAAGCCTAGAAGAATGGCAAATGGCATTAATTCTAGCTCTTGGGAACCAAGTGCCAGCTTGATTGCCGACGAGAATACCATGTTTTTTTCTAGTAATAGGCCTGGCGGATTGGGTGGTTTAGATATATACGTATCTCACAAAGACCCTAAAACCAAGGTTTGGAGTGCACCTAAAAATTTGGGTCCCAATGTAAATACAGAGTTTGATGAAGATGCGCCATTCATTCATCCCGATAGCAAAACACTTTACTTTAGCTCAAACAGTAAAATGAGCATGGGAGGATTTGACATTTTCACCGCCGACTATAACAAAGCAACTGATAGTGTAACCGCCGCCCAAAACATTGGATACCCGATTAATACTGCAGACAACGAGCTATATTTCGTATGGTCTGCCGATGGTAAAAGAGGTTATTTTTCGTCTGCTCGCCCAGACAGCTACGGCGAGGAAGATTTGTACATTGTATATAGACCTAATGTAAAAGTAGATTTGGTATTGTTTAATGGAAAAATAAAATCAAACAATATGTCGCTACCAGCACAAATAACTATCATAGACAACGAAACCAATAAAGTAATTGCATTTTACGATTCGACCTCTTTTTCTGGTGAATATACGATTACCCTAGAACCTGGAAAAAATTATGCAGTATCTATCGAATCGGGTAAATTTCTATCACATTCAGAAAACATTATTGCGCCAGTTCATGGCTTTGCCAAAGTAGAAAAAAACGTAGAGATGACACCACTAGATAAAGGTGGGTTGATTGTACTGAACAACGTATTCTTTGAGCAAGGGCAAACAGAGGTAAAAAAAGAATCACACGGAGAGCTAGACAGGTACATGGCCATACTGAATGAGAAACCCGAATTGCTAATGGAAATAGCTGGTCACGCATCTGATTTTGGCGAAGACCATGCTGCCAACCAAGCATTGTCTCAAAAGAGAGCACAGGCAGTAGTTGATTATTTAATAAGTAAAGGAATAAGCAAAGAAAGGCTTAGAGCCATGGGTTATGGCGATAAATTTAACCTAGCAGACAACAATACCGAAGAAGGTAAAAAACTGAATACACGTACCGAGTTGATTATATTTCACAACCTAAAACAAGGTAAGGCACCAGTTACAGAAGGCTTTTACAACGACCTAGCAAAAACTACCGACGATACAGGGCTAAACCCAGTATTGAAACTAAGAAGAGAAACAACTATTGCCAATGGAGCACAAGTAGCCGAAATGACCAAACAATATTTGGTAGAGCAAGAAAAAAATGTGTTTTTACCAAGCAATGCAACTGACGAGCAGAAAGCCAAAGCCATTGAGGCCAAAGTGAAAACTGGTAGCCTAAAAGTGGTAATTATGAAAGGTAAAGTAATAGATTTGAACACCAGTAAACCTGTAGTAGCTTCGTTGAAAATGATTAATGCTGAAAACAAAACGATTGCAGAAGTAAAGAGTGGTGTAGATGGAACTTACCAAATCAAAACTAATTTTGAGACAGAGAAAAGCTGCATCCTATCAGTACAAAAAGATGGATACAATTTTGCAAACAAATCTTTCTTTGTACCTGCAAATAGCGATGAAAAGGTAGAGATTGTGAACGATTTTTTCCTAAAAAAATTAGATGCAGGAACCAAATTCGTTTTGAGAAATATCTATTACAATTTCAATATGACCTCGCTTCGCAGCGAATCGCTTCATGAAATGGAACAATTGGAAAATATGATGAAGAAAAATCCAAATGTAGTGATAGAAGTCGCTGGACACACCGATGCAAAAGGAGATGCATATTACAACAAAGTATTGTCGCAAAGAAGAGCAGAGTCTGTAGTTAATCATTTATTATCTAAAGGTATTCCCAAAGCAAGATTAATTTCTAAAGGTTATGGTGAAGAACGCCCACTTGCCTCTAACGATGACGAACTAGAAGGCCGTGAACTAAACCGCAGAACAGAAATTTTGATTTTGAAAAATAGTAAGTAAATATCAACAAAAAATCAAAAGACTTTGTGCTAATATAATAATTCAGTACAAAGTCTTTTTTTTATCAAATTTAATATAATTATTTTTACTTTTTTTTGTATTTTATCTTTTTATATATAAATTTGATTTCTAAGTAAACCCTGCGACTTTATTTTTATAGGATACAACGCTACATGATAAATTATCTTAGCCTTTGTTCTATATATATTTCTAATAATTTAATTTTTAACAAAGAATGAGAAAAAAACTAATTATGCTTTTCATAGCATTATCAATTAATGCTATGAAAAATGTAACCTACTCGCAAGGTTTTAAGCCATTAAGAGGTGGGGAACGTATGCTATGGATTGCCGATAGCTATGTTGGCTTTTACGGTCCCTTATATGACTGTGTTAATGAAATTTACAAATTGGCAGATCCCAATTTCGTACCCATATACAATGGAGATGCAGGAAAAGGATGTGGAAGAATGAAGGAGTATGTGGTATGGGGTGCAGTAGATGGAGGAACAGGAGCGATTACTAAAATAAGAAATGAAAAATGGAATTATGTATTTGTGCAACCAGAGAATGATGCGGTAGATGTATATGATATGGCACCAGATTTTATGGGATGCGGTGGAC
The DNA here is from genome assembly GCA_013297765.1 of Cytophagales bacterium. GTDB lineage: Bacteria > Bacteroidota > Bacteroidia > Cytophagales > Cytophagaceae > REBA01. The sequence goes on from JAAFID010000114.1 coordinate 9,393, forward strand.
CCACAGGATACCCCAAAAATCAAGATACATTAATAAAATATTATAAAATATTAGATGCTGAAGTAAAAAAAGCAAAATCTACATTAATTCTTTGGGGGTCTCATTATGGTAGTTATAATTATGTTTACGAAACAGCAAAAGCAAAAGAATGTTATGCAAAATTATTAAAACAGTATTCTGTACCCTATTTTATTCCCAGCTACCTTTCTTGGGATAGCGTGAGAACAGATTACCCAGCTAAAAATTATGCATGCCCTCCTGATGGTGATGGTTTTATTAAATTACTATATACCGACTGTGGTCATCAAAATGGAAATGGGATGGCATTAGATGCATTTACTTTATATACCATATACTCTGGTGGACTTTCAGGAGCAGGTTTGAAACCTAACTTTCCTACACCATTAAGAAATCCTGAACTATCAGATTATTTTGCAGGTGTAGGTTGTAAAATAGGTAGAAAAATATTACTTACCATGGGTTTTCCAAATGATTTTGAAGCACCCTCAACACCTAAAGGTTTAGTAGCATCCAATATAGCTGATGCTTCGTTTGATTTGACATGGAATGCAAGTACCGACAATAAGGCCACCATAGGATATGAGGTATATATTGATGATGTCTTATATACTACTACCACTGGCACTTCCACTACCTTACCCATAAGATCATTAGGCCCTGGTATCTCTTATAAAATTAACCTTAGAGCGTATGATGCAGCAGGACACTTTACCGTTTATAGCCCAACACTAACAGTAAAAACAACGGGAACCACAATAGTTGCCAATGGTAGTTTTGAAACTCCCAAAGTTACAGGTGAAAACAACAATCCTACAGGTTCTTCATGGACTTTTTCGGGAGGCAATGCAGGTATTTATCTTTGTGACGCTAACGAAAGAATAGATGGCCTGCAATCTGCTTACATTAATAAAATTAATGATACACAACAAAGTATTTATCAAGATATTAATTTAAAAGCTGGAAAATACAAATGTACTTTCTACACCTATATGCCCGGATGGGGTGGATGGAACAGACCAATGAAGTTTGCAGTAGGTACTGATGAATTTAATATTAATTTGTATGAAGGTGGTAAGCTGCAAAAACAAGAGGTGCAATTTACTGTGAATACTGCTGGCAAGAAAAATCTTAAATTTTATATTCCTGTTTCATACAATGAGCAAGTTTATGCTTCGATTGACAATGTAAAAATAGAAATGGTTGATGATATGCCACTTGCAACTATTACCAACGAGTCAGCAACTGAAGAGCAGCAATATAGTGTGTTCCCAAACCCATCAAATAGCGACGTACATTTAGAAGGCGTAGATGGTAGGCAAGAAGTAAAAATTTATAATGCAACTGGTGGCTTAGTACATCAAACCCAAACAAATAAATTTAATGTTAAAGAATGGAGTTCGGGATTGTATTTAATCGTAATCAGTCATAAAGACAATATAAAAAGATTGAAATTGGAAGTTCAGCATTAATATTAACCAATAAACACAGCATCCGCCAGTATTCACTGGTGGATTTTGTGTTTAATTTCGATTAATCTTTTCAGCTATATTTATAGTAAAACTGAGTTGGTGTAACGTTTAAAATAAAAAAAAATTATTAAATCTTAATTCAAAAAACAAAAAACAAAAAAAAAATGAAAAACAAATTACTTTCTGCAATTGTGCTATTTATGTTAATGACTAAATTAAATGCACAAATCGACTACAAACCTTTTCCGCAATGGGCTTGGAATAAAGCTGG
>JAAFID010000116.1 GCA_013297765.1 Cytophagales bacterium
TGACGAATACCATAGCAGACAACCCAACAGGTCCACCATCATTTTCTAGTGGGGGAGCACCGCCCCCACCACTCATCCCTAAAATACAAGATGTGTTCTTGCCCACAGCCAAAACCCAAGGTAGGTCTTATCCATTGACGTACACCTATACCCACCCCACTACAGGCTGCACCAATAGCGACACCAAAGAAATAAAAATAGGCGGAAACCCCACGGTACGCATAGAAACGTCGAACAACGACACTACCTGTGGCAACAGCCCTGCCTATACCGACCTAGCAGCCATAGCCGAAAACAGCTACGAGTACCGCTACCAGTGGTACAAAAACGGAAACCCAATAGCAGGTGCTACCGGCCCAGTAATAAGAGTAACCGCCCCAGCCCGATACGGCTGTGTAGTGAATGCCAGTTGTGGCGGTGGCTATGCGGATTATGAGGTGAAGAACACCAAGGAATGGATAAGATTAGAAGGAGCAAGCAATTCAACGGCAGGAATTAGTAGCGATAAAAATTTGTGGATGTGGGGTAGCAATACACCCGTAGGACGCCCTGAAGATCGAGGAAAACCAACATTGATAGACTCTAGTGGAAATTGGAAAGAAGTTTCCTTAAATATTAAGGATATTAGTTTATATGCTCTAAAAGAGAATGGTACTTTATGGAATTTTAATAGAGATAGATCTGAAAATACGATAGGAATAACAGATGTACCCCCTACCCAAATAGGAACTGATAATGATTGGCAAAAAATAAAAGGAGGCACGAGTAATAATACGCTTGGTCTTAAAAAGAATGGAACTATATGGGGCTGGGGAAGGAGTACTTATGGGGAAGCTGGGGCACTGAACAGTTATTTCCCAAGCCCTAATCAAATAGGTTCCGATACAGACTGGAAGGATATATCTACCGCCGATGGTAAATTTGTGGGTATTAAAAGAGATGGGTCTTTGTGGCAATGGGGATTGATAATTAACAGCACTAGTAACTATAGAACAGCAATTCCTGAAAAAGTAGACAATAGTTATGATTGGGATAGGGTAATAGGAGGCTATGGAATATGTATGGCCATTAAAAATGATAAATCCCTATGGTGCTGGGGCAGCAATGCTTTTGGGGAAGCAGGAACAGGTGATTTAGGTAATAAAATAGATTATCCTCAAAGAGTAACTATGGACAACGATTGGAAAGATGTAAAGCTGGGTTATTACCATACTATTGGTTTAAAAGAAAATGGCGAGGTATGGATTTGGGGAGCCAATGACGGCTTAGGCATAGATCCATGGCATATTCCAACGACCAATAATTATGTATATCCTGTAAAAACATCCTTGTCTGATGTTTATCTAATCGCAACAGGTGGCGAACATACTGTAGTATCGAAAAAATGTTCCATGGAGCTATGCGGAAGTGGGGACAATTCAAGTGGGAGCTTAGGCATAGGTAGTATTAACAATATTTACAGAGGTTTTAGCTGCCTTGGAACTAGTGCTTCCAATCCTCCGATTAGACGAGGAAACTCCAATTTGTACAAGTCAACTAGTAGTACAAACTATCTACTCAATCCTATGCCCAATCCTGCACGTGGCTTTACCAATATATTTTACAAAATACCATTGCAAAAGTATTCCAAATTAATAATATATGACTTGGTAAAGGAAAACTCAATACAAGAATACATTCTTGATAATTTTCAAGAAGATGGTCATCAATTTATCAATACTTCAAATCTTATCAATGGAGTTTACATGGTTTCTTTAGAAATTGATGGAGAAATAGTTGACACTCAAAAATTAATCGTTTTAAAATAAATGTTATGAAAAGAAAAATATTCTATTTGTTTATCCCATTGGTATTTCAATCTGTATTGGTATTGGGGCAACAGCAAAAGTTAGTAATTAAGGCATTAGTAAACCAAATAAAAGAAAATATCAATTACTTCTCACCAAATGATACTTTGCGTTTGGGCGACACTATTTATATAGAAATAAATTTCAAACAAATCGGTTCTATTAGTTTTAGGCCAAATGAAGAAAATAATTATACGATTAGTATAAAGAAATTGACCATTGTAAATACTGGACAGAATTTCGTGCTTCAATTTAAAGACAACATTTTGACAAGTGAAAAGAAAATTAAAGATGAAATATCATTTTTGGGTTCAATTAATAAATTAACAGTGAGGGATACATCATTCATGACCACTATAATCAATTTTAGTGCATCTGATACTTCGGCTCAATCATTTTCAGGCACACCTACAGTACTGCCTAATCTTGATAAGTTTGCTGGAATTATCGATTTTAACTATCTCTTTTCTTCTTTTAATACTCAACAAAGCTATTTCTACAGTATAAACTTTACCGCCAAAATTGTTTCTATAAAATCTACCCTTATTAATGTTTTAAACAATGAAGAAATATCCACCTCCCCCCAATCCTTCTCCCTTACCCCCAACCCCTCTAACACAGGGCTGTTTCATATCAAGGGGGAAGTAGCCAACATACAAGTGTACAATACCCAAGGCAATAGTATAGCCCCAAACATTATCAACCCTAGCACCATAGACCTATCGGCATTTCCCAAAGGAATGTATGTGGTAGTAGCTACAGTAAATGGGGAAGTGGTAACCAAGAAAGTGATAAGAGAATAGAAACCAATAATTCAAAACTCAAAACTCATCATTCATATTAATCAATCGCCTCGTTGCCACTCTATCTATCTTCTGACTTTTTGTTTCTAAAAAATTGGTTACAAAAAATATCAATTTGGGGCTTTGGTATTTGGGACACAGTTGTTGCAATGATTGCAATAGTTGCTGCTGTTTCTCTTTGCTCCATTCGTCACCTTCGATTATCAATATCACCTGAGAACCTAGCGTAGCGTGTGGAAGTGAAGACAAAAAAAATCGATTCGCATTTTTTTGTCTAAAGAAATAATTAGCTATGATTTGCTCTATTTCTTCTAGTTGAATTTTTACCCCGCCACTATTTACAACATTGTCTATTCTACCCATAAGCTGGAAATATCCATACGGCAGCAATTGCACTACATCGTTGGTTACCAGCCATTCGTTATTCGTTACGGTTCCTTTTATACACAAGCAGTGTCTGCTGTCTTTTTTTATTCCTATGTTTTTTAATTTTTTATATACTGGCTGTTTTTTTATTGTGTTTATCAAGCGTATAGCAATGTGCGAAACAGTTTCTGTCATGCCATACGTCTGATAAACTCGGCAAGTTATCGCCTCAATTTGCTTTTCTAAATCACTACTTACAGCAGCCCCCCCTACCAATATTACTTTTGCACCATTCAACTTTTGCAAGTCACCATCGGCAAGTATTTGAGACACCTGCAAGGGCACCATAGCCACAAAGTCAATATTGGTGTCGGTATTCAGTTGCTTAAATGGATTACTTACAGGTGATACAATATGCAGGTGCATGCCTATTTCTAGCGAACGTATTAGCATCATTTTTCCGGCTATAGTTTCGGTATCGAGACACACCAAACTATGCCAACCTGGCTGTAGCTTCAGTGCAGATTGAGTCATACTTACACTAGCCAAGGCTTGCTGTCGGCTAATAAAAATGTTTTTTGGTACACCCGTAGAGCCTGATGTTTTCACTTCAAAACCCGCAGTATTGTTCAGCCAATTTCTACAAAAGGTGACAACGTTTTGTTGTTCGTAAGTCAATTCTTTCACATCACCATGAATCAAATCAAATTCTATCCCCATCAAGTCAATCAACATCATTTTGTATCGAATTAATCTTCTTTTTTATTTCTAAAATTGTCTTTTCGTGGGGCACTAGTTACTTTCTTTTTATCTACCACCTCTACAAAACCTGCACTAAATATACCTGCCAATACCGCCAAGAGCGAAATGCCAATAAACCCTAATATCGTTGCCATAATTTTTCCACCTGGGGTAATGGGAATAATGTCGCCATAGCCTATGGTCATTACCGTTGATACCGCCCACCACAGTGCAGAGAAAATGTTTCTAAACTTATCGGGCTGGGCGTCGTGCTCTAGGTAATAGGCCGCACATGAACAAAATAAAACGACAATGGCGGTAGCAAAAAACAACGCTCCTAAATATTCTAATTTTTTTCTAATAACCTCTATTACTGTTTGCAAATGGTCGGAATAGCGGTACACTTTAAAAATTCGCAGCAAACGAAACAATCTCAAGATTTTAAAAAATGAAAAATTTTGATACACCCCTAATGGAATAAAATAGGGAATAATAGACAAAAAATCTATCAACCCTAGTGGCGAAAACATATACTTTAGGGCTCGTTTTCGTTGTCTAGCATAGTACACCCGTACTAAATATTCTATAGAAAAAATAGCAATAGAAACATTTTCAAACCATTCATGTATGTAATGATACTCATTCAACTCTTCTACTGTTTCTAGGCACAGCATAAGAATATTGAGAATGATAAAAAAATGCAGAATTTGATTGGTAATTTGAATGGTCTTTTCAGAATATATAAAATTCAGAAAGTTCGTATTTTTTGATTGCTCCATGCTAAACAAATTTAAAAATTACTTAAGCTTGTGCAAACTGCAAAATCAAAATACTTAGCCTTTTGCTATTTTTTTTGTTGGTAAAATAAAAGATTTTACGCTCCCAACAAAAAAATTAAGGAAATTTAGGATATTTTGAAAAATCGGGCTTACGTTTCTCTAAAAAAGCATTTTTACCTTCTTTAGCTTCCTCGCTTAGGTAATAGAGCAAGGTAGCGTTTCCAGCAAGTTCTTGTATTCCTGCTTGTCCATCTAGGTCGGCATTAAACGAACTTTTTAACATTCTCAAAGCTATTGGGCTTTTTTCTAATATTTTTTTACACCAGTCAATAGTAGTTTTTTCTAATAACTCTAGCGGTACTACTTTGTTTACCAAGCCCATATTTAGTGCCTCTTGTGCATCGTACTGGTCGCACAAATACCATATTTCTCTAGCCTTTTTCTGCCCTACAATACTGGCCAAATACGATGCCCCAAAACCGCCATCAAAGCTACCTACATTAGGACCTGTTTGCCCAAACCTTGCATTTTCGGCTGCAATGGTGAGGTCGCAAACTACATGTAGCACATGCCCCCCCCCTATTGCCCAACCAGCTACCATTGCCACTACGGGCTTTGGTATAGATCTAATTTGTTTTTGCAAATCCAGCACGTTTAATCTTGGCACCATGTCGTCGCCTATGTAGCCACCATGGCCACGCACACTTTGGTCGCCGCCACTGCAAAAGGCTTTGCCCCCCTCTCCTGTTAGCACTACTACACCAATATTGGTATTGTCTCGACAATGATTCATGGCATCTATCATTTCGCTTACTGTTTTGGGGGTAAATGCGTTGTGGACTTGTGGTCTGTTGATGCTTATTTTGGCAATGCCCTCGTAGTATTGAAACAATATATCTTGATATTCTTTTATCGTTTTCCAATCGACTGAATTTTCCATATTTATTTTTGACTTGTATAATTTTTAAATTGATAAAACACCTCCCTGTTGGTGCGGGTGCTGGTTTCTATTTCCAATATTTTTGAACCTCCAATTTTTGACACAAATCTATTTAAGAAAGCTGTCAAATAACTGTCAGTATCGGCAAAGAAATATTCTAAATCAAACTCATGTGCTAGTGATGCTGCTTTTAAGGGTTGTTTGGTTTCAAAATACTCTTCTAATTCTGCGTGCTTACTTGGTCCATCTAGCATTCTGAATATGCCACCACCATGGTTATTGAGTACTATGATGCGTAAGTTGCTGGGCATATAATTGTTCCAAAAAGCATTTCTATCATAAAAAAATGCCATATCGCCTATCACCACAAATACTAGTTTATCGGTGCTTATGGCAGCACCAAATGCGGTGCTCATTACTCCATCTATACCGCTAGTACCTCTGTTACTATACACTTCTATAGACTTTTCGGTTGCCAAACTTAGTAGATTTACATACCGCACAGGCATACTGTTAGATAGGTGCAAAATGCAATTGGTAGGTAGTGCATTCAATATTTTATGACAAGCAATAAATTCATTAAACGGATTTTCTATTTCAAAAAACGCATCAATTTTACTTTTAAAACTATCCTCTAATTCTTGCCACAAATCGAAATAAGTATGCGGCATAATAGGCGTGGGCAGCTTGTCTTGATTCAATTGTTGAAAAAAATACTTCGGGGCTACGGGTACTATTCTATTCAAGGATTGGTAGGTATCGGCAACTGCACCTGCCTCTTGAATATGCCACTGCATAGCAGGTTTGACCTTGCGAAGAAACATTTTTAGATTCTTTGATACTACCGATTTGCCAAAAGTAATGAGCAAGTCGGGCTGCAGTTGTCCTTTGATGTATTCGTCTTTGAGGTTTAAAATAGAATCATGAAAACGAACAATCCCTTTCACTTCATGTAGATTGCCTATCACATCGGCAACAACAACTACAGAATAGCGAGCTATCAATTGATTTAGCACTTCAATAAAATCGATATCATAGTCGCCTTGACCTGCCACTATCAGTACGTTGCTATAAGATAGAAATTCATCAAACAACCCATCCCAAATGCTTAGTGGCAGTTCGTAATATTTATCATAACGCTGTATTGTTTTCACATTTTTATCATACACTATTTCATGCTCACTATATAGTGGCTCTCTCAGTGGCACGTTGATATGTACTGGACCATAAGGTTTTTCTTGGGTCAAATTAATGGCTTCAGAAATACTTCGCTCGATAAACCAAGCAGTGTCGGCATAGCCATCTTCTACAGGCAATACGAAACTTTTTTTTACATGCTTACCAAATATACCCTCCTGCCTTATGGTTTGCCCATCTTGCTGGTCAATCCACTCTGGGGGTCTATCGGCAGTGAAGATAAGCAAAGGTATCTGCTGGTAAAAGGCCTCTGCTACGGCAGGTGCATAGTTGTATGCTGCCGAACCAGAAGTGCATACTAAAGCCGTTGTATGCTTTGTTTGCTGTGCAATACCAATGGCAATGAAAGCTGCCGAGCGTTCGTCGCTAACTGTACGTGTATTTATCTCTGGGTGGCGTGCAAATGCCAGCGTAAGCGGTGCCGAGCGTGAGCCTGGCGATATCACCACTTGCTTTACCTCTTTCTGTGCACATATTTCTGCTATGTTGTAAATAGATTGCAAAAGTCGTTTTTTGATAAGTGAATCTTATTTTTCTCAATGGCAAAAGTAGCCAATAACGCTATATTTCACAGTAGTTTTTTTATAATAATCAAATCATTTTTTCATTTAGCAAATAAATTAGAAGGTTTTTTGTCCTTACTGCCATCTATATATTGATAAAATCCTTGTTTGGTTTTCACCCCTAACAATTTTGCATCTACCATTTTTACCAATAGTGGGCAAGGGGCATATTTTGCCTCGCCCATATCGAGGTGCAACACTTGCATTATAGACAAGCAAACATCCAAGCCAATAAAATCAGCCAATTCCAGTGGACCCATGGGGTGTGCCATACCTAACTTCATGATTTGGTCTATGGCCTGTATCTCGGCTACACCATCATTTAGCGTATGTATGGCTTCATTAATCATAGGCATCAATATTCTGTTGGCCACAAAACCTGGATAGTCATTGGCTTCTACTGGTGTTTTTTCTAAAGCGTGTACTAGTTCTATAATTGTATTTTTCACTTTAACATCGGTCAGCAATCCGCTGATGATTTCTACCAAAGACATTACTGGCACTGGGTTCATAAAGTGCATGCCTATTACTTGGGCTGGTCTATTGGTAAATCCACCTAGCTTAGTAATAGAGATAGATGAGGTGTTGCTGGTCAATATACAAGAAGGTTTGCAGTGTATATCTAGTTGCTGAAATAGCTTTTGTTTTGCACCTACATTTTCCGTGATTGCCTCTACAACTATATCTGCATCTTTTAACGCTTTGGCTAGTTGCGTAGTGGTAATGATATTTTTAAGAGCATTTTGTTTTACAGCTTCTGTGATAATATCTTTTTTCACCCGCCTTTCCAAATTATTGGCAATAGTTTGAAGAGCTGTTTCAAGATTTGTTTCTAGTATATCGCATATAGTTACAGCATAACCATGGGATGCAAACACCTGCACTATGCCATTTCCCATAGTTCCTGCTCCTATCACAGTGATGTTTTTTATCATTTTAATATCAATTAATAAGTGTAAGAACGATTCTAATCTACGTTCAACAGGGTATTGTTGGTTAGATTTTTTTCCATTAAAATTATTCACAATTTGCATTTTTATAGAATCTCTCTTTATATTTACCACTCCTAAATTTACTAAGAGTGTATTTATAACAATTATTTAACAATAGAATCCGAATAAGAATAATAAGTTTGTAAAACAATTAAAGTTTAATTCAAAAAGTATAACTGTTAATTTTTCTCAATTTCTTCAAAACAAAACCATGGAAAACAAAGCATCATCAAAGTTTAGTTCAATGTTTGCAGCCATTGTAATACCTGCAACTATCGTCATCGCCATTTTATTATTCAAATTTTTATTAGGCGACCCAGCCAACTTTGAAGGTGCAGACCCAGACAAAGGACATCCATTAAATACTTTAGGAACTGTTTACAAAGGCGGTGTGATAGTGCCTATTTTGATGGCTTTTTTCATGATGGTACTTACATTCTCCATCGAAAGATTTATTACCATCAAATTTGCCTACGGTAAAGGTGCTTTGGACAAATTTGTAATTAAAATAAAAAATTTACTAGAGTCAAAAGACTTAGATGCTGCTTTTAAAGAATGTGATAAACAAAAAGGCGCCGTAGGAAACGTAGTGTATTCAGTATTGGCAAAATACGAGCATTTGGTAACTGAGCCAGGCATGAACAAAGATCAAAAAGTAGTTGCTTTGCAAAAAGAATTGGAAGAAGCTACATCTTTAGAGTTGCCTATGTTAGAGAAAAACTTGACCATCATTGCTACACTAGCTTCTATATCTACCTTGGTGGGTCTTATAGGTACGGTATTGGGTATGATTAAATCTTTTGCTGGTATGGCATCTGAAGGTGGTGGCGACTCTGCAGTTATTGCATTGGGTATCTCTGAAGCCTTGATTAATACTGCTCTTGGTATTACTACTTCTACTATAGCAATTATAGCTTACAATTATTTCACTAGCGAAATAGATACACTTACCTACAGTATTGATGAGGCTGGTTACTCTATCACTCAGAATTTCTCTGCTACACAAGCATAATTCATACAAGTTTTACGACAGTTCATTAATTATTGAGAACGCTTAAAATTTATAAATTATGTCAAAAGTAAAAATGTCAAGAAAGAGTGCCTCGCTAGATATGACAGCGATGGTGGACGTTGCTTTCTTGCTGCTAACCTTCTTTATGTTGGCATCGCAGTTCAAGCCTAAAGAAGTAGTGTCGGTGCTTATTCCTGCATCGGTGTCAGAGTTTACCATTCCAGAAAAAGACATCATGATTATTTCTTTAAGAAATGATGGAGCTGTTTTTTTTGGAATAGATGGAAGACCTAGTCGCCAAAGAATGCTGGAAAATATCGCTAAAAAATACAACATCACCTTTTCTCCATTAGAAACTTCAGAGTTTATAAAAATGGAAAATTTTGGTGTACCTATGGCACAGCTAAAACCATTATTGAATATGTTGGCTGAGAAAAAAGCCCCTGCTCAAAATGGAATACCTACCGACTCTACCAACAATCAATTGGGCGATTGGATATATGCTGCACGCTTGGCAAATCCAAAAATTAGAATTGCGATAAAAGGAGATCAAGGTGCAAACTATCCTGCAGCAAAAGCAGTAATAAGTACTTTGCAAAAACAAAATATCAATAGATTTAACATGATTACCTCGCTGAAAACAATACCTAAAGCAGAGTAGTAATTAATCATATTCACCATTAAAAATTTAATACAATGGCAGAAGTAAACACCGGTGGGGGTGACAAAGGTGGTAAGAAACGGAGTAAAAAAGCATCGACCAAAATAGACATGACGCCTATGGTTGATTTGGGATTTCTTTTGATTACCTTCTTTATGCTCACCACAACATTGAGCAAACCCAAAGCAATGGAACTGGTTATGCCAGATAAAGAAGATAAGCTTGATGTAAAGCAACCAGAAGTGAAATGTTCGCATGCAATTACGATTTTATTGGGTAAAAACAATAAAGTATTCTGGTATGAATGTCCTAATGACGCAGAAAATGGAATACCTCAACTAAACGAAACTGATTTTTCTGCCAACGGCATTAGAAAGGTGCTCATAAAAAAAGGAAAAGAAATAGGTACCGACAAATTTGTTGCAGTAATAAAACCATTAGATTCATCTAAGTATGTAGATATGGTAGATATACTAGACGAAATGAAGATAACCAATACCAAAAGGTATGCAATAGTAGATGTGACCGAAGATGATAAGGCACTAACAGCAGGACTTTAGTATAAAATATTAAAAATAAAATTATATGGTTCATAGATCCCAATCGGAGCTAACACTAGACGAAATCGTTTTTGAGGGCAGAAACCAAGAATATGGTGCTTTCAACTTGCGTAGAATTTATAACAATCATTTGCGTACTGCAACCTTGATTGCTTTCTTTCTTTTCAGTTTAGCCTTAGCCTCTCCCAAAATAATATCTTTGCTTACGCCAGCCGAAGCACCAGAAGAAAAAGTAATCATTACTGAGGTGACACTTGAAGAGCCGCCGCCATTGAATGAAAATGAGCCACCGCCACCGCCACCACCGCCAGTAGAAGCACCAAAAATTGCTACGACTAAATTTCTTCCTCCTGTGATTAAAAAGGATGAAGAAGTGACGGAAGAAGAGCCACCACCTGCCGTAGAAGAAATAAAAGGCAATACTGCTACTGTAACACAAGAAGGTGCTGATGATTTAGCTGTTCCTGTAGAAGCTCCAGTTTCAGAAGTAGGTGAAAAAACGGAAGAAGCTGTACTTTGGGTTGCTGAAAAACAAACTTTCAAAGG
>JAAFID010000117.1 GCA_013297765.1 Cytophagales bacterium
GAAAGAGGCGGGAGAACAAACGGCACAGATGACTTCTATCGCTACTCCAGCAGCCCTCGTTGGTATCTGCAAATGGGATACAATTTTCAAAGAAGAGAAGAGTCTAAATTTTCATTTTCTCCCCAAATTGTTTACGGAAGATATCGGATGCAAACTGAACACGGACAAAGCAATAACTATGTAAAAAGAACAGATATACTTATTAATCTAAATTTTAGATACAAACAGGTCATTTGGGGAGTGGCTAATGGAGGATATGATGGATTACAATTAATGGTGGGTTGGCAAAAGAAAAATTTTAGAATTGCATACCTACAAGGCGGAGGATTTAACTCCTCATTTAATGGACAACTGTCTTTTCGATATATTTTTAATACAAAGAAAACGCCAGACCTCAACAAAAATTTAAATTATTAAAAGTTTCAATTAGCAGAATTGAAACCGTATTGCAAAAAAAAGCACTTGATAATATTTAACTAGGCAAGCTCGTTTCCTACCTCAACTTCAAATTTTCCAAATCCTCTGGCGTATCTATTCCCATACTTTCTAGTTCGGTAATGGCCACTTTTATTTTGTAGCCATGCTCTATCCATCGCAATTGTTCTAGCGATTCGGCATATTCTAGGTTAGATGGTTTTAATGCAGTAATCGCTTTCAAAACATCGGTACGATAAGCGTAAATGCCGATGTGTTTGTAAAATTTCTGCTTGGCCAACCATAGGCTTGCATCTACGCCACGCACATAGGGAATGGGGTGGCGGCTGAAATAGATGGCTTCATGGCTTTCGGTAAATACCACCTTGGGGGTATTGAAATTGTAAAGGGTTTCTAGAGTCTCAATTTTTTTTACTAATGTTGCTAATTGTGTTTCCTTCAGCAAGACACTGCACAACAAGTCTATTTGTTCTGGTTGAATGAATGGTTCGTCGCCCTGAATGTTGATGACAAAATCATAATTTACACCCATTCTTTCCAATACCTCATTACAGCGGTCAGTACCGCTATGGTGCTTGTCAGATGTCATCACTGCGTTGCCGCCAAATTCAATGATATGTTCGTAGATAGAATAGTGGTCAGTCGCCACGATTACCTTGTGTAGCGACTTGCATTTGCAGGCTTGTTCATAGACTCTTCTTATCATTGTTTTGCCTTCGATATAGGCAAGTGGCTTGCCAGGGAAACGGGTAGAGGCATAGCGAGCAGGAATGACACCAAGGATTTTCATAAAAGGATTTATTAGAACAAAAAGATAAAAATGTGAAGGTAGACTTATACCAATACAAATGATAAAATAGAGGAATAAAATTCAATAAAAAAATATTAAAACAAAATCTAGGTGGTGCATATTTCTGGGCTTAGACTCAATCGCAAACAAATTGATTTTCTTTCAAAATGTAATAGTGCAACGACTGATGGATTAAACATTTTTTATTAATATTGTTTTTAGAACAAAAAAATATTCCTTATGAGTTTTAGAATAGAAAAAGATACCATGGGCCCAGTGCAAGTGCCAGCCGACAAATACTGGGGTGCCCAAACACAAAGGTCAAAAGAAAACTTTACTATTGGCGGGCATACCATGCCCCTTGAGGTAATTCGTGCTTTTGCAATTTTGAAGAAGGCTGCTGCACATGCCAACTTTGAGTTGGGTGTATTGCCCAAAGACAAAATGGAAATAATAGATACCGTATGCGAAGAGATATTGGCAGGAAAACTAGACAACGAATTTCCACTGGTAGTATGGCAAACAGGCTCGGGTACGCAAAGCAACATGAACGTGAACGAGGTAATAGGCAACAGGGCCCACGTACTATTGGGTGGTAAACTAGAAGACGAGAAGAAAAAAATTCACCCAAATGACGACGTAAACAAATCGCAATCGTCTAACGATACTTTTCCTACTGCCATGCATATTGCGGCCTACAAGCTGATAGTAGAAGAAACAATACCACAAATAGAAAAGCTAAAAGCAACATTAGATGCCAAGGCAAAAACCTTTAAAGACATAGTAAAAATAGGCCGCACCCACTTGATGGATGCGACGCCATTGACTTTGGGAAATGAATTTTCGGGCTATGTAGCTCAACTAGGTTACGGCATAGAAGCATTGAAAAAAACATTGTCACATTTGTCAGAGTTAGCGTTAGGCGGCACCGCAGTAGGCACTGGCATCAACACTCCTAAAGGCTATGACGTATTGGTTGCTAAAAAAATATCTGACTTTTCTGGATTTACTTTCACTACTGCACCCAATAAATTTGAAGCTCTTGCCTCGCACGACGCTGCTGTAGGCACTTCTGGAGCATTGAAACAAATTGCGGTGAGTTTAATGAAAATAGCTAACGATGTGCGTTGGCTGGCTTCTGGCCCACGTTGCGGAATAGGCGAAATATTGATTCCTGAAAATGAACCAGGTTCTTCTATTATGCCAGGCAAAGTGAACCCTACGCAGTGTGAAGCCATCACAATGGTATGTGCACAGGTGATAGGAAACGATGCAGCCATTACCGTTGGCGGTATGCAAGGGCATTTTGAATTAAATGTTTTTAAACCAGTAATCATTTTTAACTTGCTCATGTCGGCAAGGCTTATTGCCGATGCTTGCGACTCATTTGACAAACATTGTGCAGTAGGCATAGAACCCAATTATACTGCTATTCAAAAAAATCTTGAAAATTCGTTGATGTTGGTGACAGCCCTAAACCCACACATAGGCTACGAGAATGCTGCCAAGATTGCCAAGAAAGCCCACAAAGAAAACCTGACTTTGCGTGAAGCAGCCATAGCTCTAGCACTATTGACCGATGAGCAGTTTACCGCTTGGGTAGACCCCAAAGACATGATTGGTAGTTTGCAATCTTAAAAGAATGAGAATAAATTTTGTACAACCTGTATGTTATACAAAATTATTTTTAGTTATTTGTAAAAAATTATCCACTTAAATGTGGATAATTTAAAAGTTTGATAATGTTTATTAATTTGATAAAAATCAGTTCTGTTATGAAAAAACATTTTTGTGTGGTGTTGTCGTTCGCATTTCTACTTGTTTGTGGTAGTGCCTATTCTCAAAAAGCCTTAGAAAAAGAATGGGGCAAGAAATTAAAAGAGTTAAAACCCTTAGATTATAAAGCACTCATTGAAGAGAGAGACAACCTGCAAAAAGAAGTTTCTGATTGTTCTACCTCTAAAGCCGCCATGCGTTCGGAAAGTGAAGGTAAAATGGCAGAAGTAGATAAGCTAAAACTAGAACTCGATGCTACCAAAAAAACCCTAGATTCTGTACGTGCCAGTGGTGGCTCTGTTGCATCAATGCCTGCTAGTGGCAGTGCTGACCAATCTACCGCAACAGTCAATACAAGAGGCGTAGTATTTAAAGTTCAAATAGGTTCATTCAAAAATAAAGACCTCACCAAATATTTTGAAAATAACAAAAATTTTAGCGGTGAAGTTGATGAAGATGGAACTAAAAAATACACTTTAGGTATCTTTAAAGAATATTGGGAAGCTGATAAATTTAAAAAATACCTGCGTGATATGGGCGTGAAAGACGCATGGATAGTGTCATACAAAGATGGTAAACGTGTAAATATTAAAGACGCATTGGAGGGTACTTTGTAATTTTTACCCGTCTAATTTTACAAAAGGCAGTAACTACTACTGCCTTTTTTTGTTGGCGGTGAATAGTGAGCTTAGCAAAAATTACAAATGGCCGTGTTGAATTTTGTTCAAAATTGCACGTACTTTAACTTCTATTTAAAAAATTTCTTGAAATAAAATGCAGTACGATATTGTCATCATCGGGGGCGGAATAGTAGGGTTGGCAAGTGCTTTAAAAATGAAAGTGGGGCGACCCAACCTGAAAATAGTAGTAATAGAAAAAGAGAAGCAACTAGCGGTACACCAAACAGGGCATAACAGTGGTGTTATTCACTCAGGCATATACTACAAGCCCGGTAGCCTTAAAGCCAAAAACTGCATAGATGGCTACAACCAATTGATTGAATTTTGCAATAGAGAAAACATTGCGTACGACCTGTGTGGGAAAATAATAGTGGCCACTAGCAAAGAAGAATTGCCCATGCTAGAAACCATCATGCAGCGAGGTGTGCAGAATGGTTTAAAAAATCTTAAAAAAATAACCGCAGAGCAGATTAAAGAGTACGAACCTTACTGCAATGGGCTTGCTGGTATTCATGTGCCACAAACAGGAATAGTCGATTACAAAGTAGTAGCTACTCGATACGCCCATAACTTTAGAAATCTTGGTGGCGAAGTTATATTAGGTGAAAGGGTGCTAAACATCGTGCAGAAGAATGAAAACATATCGACCATATCGACCGACAAGGGCGATTATCAAGCCAAATTGGTGGTCAATTGTGCTGGCTTATTCTCTGACCGTATCGCTGCACTCACCAATAAAAATATGCAGTTGCGAATCATTCCTTTTCGTGGCGAATATTTTGAAGTAAAAAAAGAAAAGCAATATCTGATTAAAAACCTTATTTACCCTGTTCCCAATCCTGATTTTCCCTTTTTGGGAGTACACTTTACTAGGCGTATAGGTGGTGGTATAGAGGCAGGACCCAATGCTGTGTTTGCTTTCAAGCGTGAAGGCTACAAAAAGTCTGATTTTGCACTGAAAGATTTTTTAGATTCTCTTTCTTGGCCTGGGTTTAGGAAAGTGGCTATGAAATACTGGAAAGTTGGCTTTGGAGAAATGTACCGTTCATGGTCAAAGGCTGCGTTTACCGCCGCACTTCAAAATTTAGTTCCTGAAATTCAAGAAGAAGATTTAGTAGAAGGCGGCTCTGGAGTGAGGGCACAGGCATGTGATATTAAAGGCGGCTTGATAGATGATTTTTTGATTTTGGAAGAGAAGCAAATGATACACGTATGCAATGCTCCATCGCCTGCGGCGACTTCTTCTTACGCTATAGGCAAGCATGTGGCAGATTTGGCATTGCGTCGATTTCAATAGTCTTTGTAGTCGTGCGAAATAAGGTTACTATTTTTTCAAACTAGGTATCAAAAGCATGGTTTGCCAAATGGTATTTTGCCTTAAAAAAATACATTCGCCTACCAAATCTATTTGTGAAGCGGTAAAACTAAATCCGAGATAAAAGATTTTATTCGATGAGTTGAAAAAAACTGGATAAAAAAAACTATATTTTAGATTAGAATTATCTTATAATTTCTAAATTACTATTCTCCCAAACAGTTTAACTACGTTTTCCTATTATACTTTATCCTATGGGCAAATATTGCAAAAACCCTCTGCTGAGTTTGATTCTTTTGTTTCTATTTCTTGATTTTGCAAAGGCAGAAGGTACGCTGGAGCTAGAGCCGACAACTAGAAATGGTTACACTACAAAGTTTCAGATTGGTGACGACCAAATTAGTAACATTGCAAATTATAATTCGCCAGCCGATAAGAGATTATATATACATATTGCTAATCCTAGTACTGAAAAAATTTATTTGGGTTTTGGTCAAATGTTTACTGGAAATACAATATCTGGGTTTTCAACAACTTGTTTTTATAGAATAAAAAATCCTAATGGTACAATAATATCAGCATCGCAACCTATTCCAACCTCTGGTGTTGGATATATTAATAATAAAATACAAGCTACATCTCCACCATTTGGTTTATCAGGAGGAGGAGGAGGATATATTCCAATTATTGTGAATCCAACTGCAAATTTACCTGGTGATTATTATATCGAATTTAGCCAAGACGGCACAGAGAATAGTACAAAAAATGTTCGATTTGAATTTATTGATATTACAGTTGGGAGTGAGAATAACTCAACAAAAGGGCGCTTGTGGTCTAAGATGTGGAGTTTGGTAACTTTAGCAGCAAATAATCAATCAGAATCTAAATTTTATATATATACCAAAGACAGTGTAGTTACTAGTTTTAATATGAATGGTATGCAACCTTTTGGGTTTGGAGTTATGTCAAATGCATTGGGTACAAATACTTCTACAAATTTTTTATTTAGTAGGCAGTCTGACAAAACTAATCCAGCTCAGAATAGAGCATATCCAGAATATAAGATATTTCTCAACAATCCCGATGAAAAAGTGTATCCAAGTTATATCACTAAACTTTTTTTAAATTCATCTTATTATAATGGATGTAATACCAATACTACTTGTGCAGGAATTAGTATAAACATGTCTAAAGGAGCAACTGCGGAAATACTCTTAGATTTAAATAATATACCTGAATTTCAGCCAAATACTGAGGATGTTTTTATTACTGCTACACTAGTAGCAGGCGATAACTGTGTGCCATGGAATGGACGAGATGGCAAAGGGGTTAGAGTAGCAAGCAACAGAACAATAGATATGACTGCTCGATTAAGCAACGGTTTATCTAACTTTCCAATTTATGACCCTGAAACTAATCCTGTGGGACTAATAGTAAATTTAGTAAGACCATTGAAGCCATCTCAAGACCCAAATAATTTACCTATATTACCTGTTTTTTGGGATGATACCAAAGTTGGTGGCACAGCTTCTCCAACATCAGGTTGTGTATTGTCAACAGGTTGCCACACATGGAATACCAATTTTGGAAATGAAGTAACCATGAATAGTTGGTGGTATGGTTCAGATACTATCATTACTACCAAATTGCTCATTGACCCATACCCACTCGCTAATGCGTATGCTGGAGTTGATAAATTTCAATGTTTAATTACGGATGTTGTGGATATAGGCTTTACAATAGCTGGTTCAAATCCAAAATACAACTATCTGTGGAAACCTATTTCAGTTAAAGGTAATTCACTCGCCTTGGCAGTTCCTACAGATAGCGTGACTAAGCTAGATTTAAAAAAAATACCTGGTCTTAACCCTACTGACTCCTTAAGCTATGAACTCATTGTAGATAATTTTGGATGTATTGCAAGGGATACTATGAAAGTTTACATAAGAGGAGCTGGAAGTATAGAAATTTTTGGAAAAACAGATGTTTGTCCTAATTCTAAATCAGTTGCTTATTGGATAAATAAACGTCCAGATATTACGAGTGTGACTTGGAATAATTTTGTAAACTCTTCACAAAGCACTAAAATTGCTTTAAGTACAGATACTGTATATGTCGATTTCTCTTCTACGGCACCTAGTACTGCATCTTTTAAAGCAAATGCGACTTCTAACTGCCCCATACCTGAGGTTACTAGACAAGTAAACATTGTTTCAGTCCCTAAAGGTGATCCCCCAATTGGAAAAACAAGACTGTGTTATAAAACTGAAAATGTACAAGTATACAAGGTGACGCCAGTAGCTGGTTCCACCTATAAATGGGAAGTGGAATTAGACAAAGGGAGTATTGTGGGAGCAACGAATGGTGCAACTGTTCAAATAGATTGGTCTCCTACCATAATAGATATAGGGGGCAAGGTTCAGGTGACTCAAACTTATACATTGCCAGATGGATTCCTTTGTTCTAGTGTCGTAACTCCACTTACCGTTGTAGGTCTAGATCCTATAAAACCTATAAAATTAAGCGATTTAGAAGTGTGTAACAATATACCAATAACAGCTGAATTTAAGGAAACAGCACCTTCCACTAGTCCTAGTACTTTTATATGGCAACCAAATACTGGTTTCCAAAATGGTACAACTTCTTCTAGCCCTTCCATCAGATTAAGAACCCTCAACGGAGATACCATTAAATACAAAATGACAGTTATAAGAGAAGGATGCGTACATAGAGATAGTTTTAATTTAGCAGTAAAACCTGATGCTCGGATAGAAAATATTTCTGGTCCGAACCCAGTATGTACAGATGCCATAGGCACTACCTACGTAGTCAAAGATACCTTTGCTACCTCACCTACTACTAGTAGAGCTTGGGCGGTATCTGCTGCGAAAACCTTCAACGTAGTGCCTACAGATAGAAATAAAAGTGTGACTGTTGATTGGGCAAAATCTAAGATTAATGCCTATGTTGCAGTAAAGTCTCCTTCGGCATTTGGTTGCAAAGATGCTTTCGATACTATTCGTATAGATATAATTTCTTATCCTAGTTATAAACCCAAATACGATTCTGTAATCTGCGAAACAGCACCTGTCACTTGGCCATTCAAGGCAGGGGGTGATAATGGTGGTACTATATATAACTGGATATTTAAAGCCGACGATTTATCCACTACAACGACAGCTCCAGTAAAAGTCAATCCTTTTCAAGATTCTGTAAATGTAACTTTTCCGAAAAAAGGACTATATTATTTATCTTTAAAACAATCGGGAGGTGGTCTTAATTTTGGTGAAAATTGTTTAAACCCACCTGATACTTTAAAAATAAATGTATTCGATGAACTAAGTATCAAAACAAATCCTGACACTACTATCTGCCTTAAAGACACGGCAACCCTTTACGTGATGAACAACAGAACTGTTCCCTTTAAATGGTATGCACAGACATCGCCCAATACAGAAACACTAATTCCAGAATTAAAAGTAAGCCCCAGTACGCCAAACAAACAATATACTTATTGGGTAAAATTGGCCAACCCCAAATGTAAGGCTGTAGATACAGTCAAAGTCACCGTAAACCCACTTCCCAAACCACCACTCAATAAAAAGGAATTGGAATTTTGTTTTGAAGACAATGCCCTTCTAACCCTCGACGGGCCTGCTGGTTTAAGTAAATATGAATGGCAACCTATGAATGAGGCCACGCCAAGCGTAGATGTTGCCTATACTATCTTTACCGACGATTTGCAAAAACAGTATGTATCGCTGAAGGTACAAGACCTTAATGGTTGTTTCAATAAAGATTCTATTTTGTTGAAAGCTATTTGCGATCCTCGATTAGAGTTGCCAAAAGTATTTAGCCCCAACGACGATGGCTACAACGATACCATGCAGGTTTTTGGCGCACATTTTAAAAATTATAAAATCAGAATTTTTAATCGCTGGGGCGAGGTTATTTTTGAGTCTCAAGACCGCAATAAGCTATGGGACGGCACTTACAAGGGATTGCCAGTACCTGCTGGGGTTTTCCCTTGGACAGTATCTTATGAAAGCCTCAGAGAAAAAGACCGGCTAAACCCAAGAGAGAAAAAAGGAAGTATTACCGTTGTGAGATAATTTTATACATGATAGATTTTTCAAAAATTACCACCTTCATATTTGATGTAGATGGTGTACTTACCGATGGAATGGTGCATCCCTTTGCCGATGGGGAATTTGCTCGAGTATTCAACATCAAAGACGGCTACGGCATTGAGAAAGCCCTAAAAGCGGGCTACAGTGTGTGTATTATTTCTGGAGGATTTGAAAAGGGGGTACAAAAAAGATTGGAATTTTTACATATTCCTCATATTTATTTAGGAATAAAAAATAAGGTAGAAGTTTTTGAAAAATACCTTTTTGAAAATAATATATTGCCCCATCAGGTATTATACATGGGCGACGATTTGCCCGATCTGGAAGTAATGCAGCTCTCTGGAATTGCTACCTGCCCAGCCGACGCCGCCATTGACATCTTGGCAATCGCTCAATATATTTCGCCAAAGGCGGGTGGTATGGGAGCAGTGCGAGATGTGATAGAGCAAACCATGAAAGCCCAAGATACTTGGTTTCAGTCACCAGTTAGTGCAACGTCTTAAAACGCTTGCCGGGCAAGGCCTTTACATGTCCTTCAAATTCCAAAGACAACAATTGCGAAGCCAATCGGTTGATGGGAATATTTATTTTCCAGCTTAGCTCGTCCATTTGTGTTTCACCTAGTTCGTGTAGCCCTTGCATAATGGTAAGTTGCTCGCCAGAAAAAATAGATAGGTCAAGTGTTTTTACAACTTGTTTGGGTTTGGTTCCCACTGGTTCATCCCAATTCATCACTTTTTCTAAAGCCACCAAATCTGTATAAATGTGTGCCTTGTGTTCACGAATTAGAATGTTGCAGCCTTCTGAAAATTTAGAGCCTACATTGCCTGGTACAGCAAAAACCTCGGTATTGTAGTTGTTGGCTATTTCGGCAGTAATCAATGCACCACCTTTGGCTGCGGCCTCTACCACCACTATCGCATCGCACATACCTGCTACCACACGATTACGTGCAGGGAAGTTATGTGCATCAGCCTTGGCACCAAAGGCATATTCTGTAAGCATACCGCCCATGTCGCACATTTTGTAAGCAATATCTCTATGCACAGCAGGATATATTTTGTCTATGCCGTTGGCCATCACACCTACTGTTGGCAATTGGTTTACCATAGAGGCCTTATGGGCGTAGATGTCTATACCATACGCCAAGCCACTTACCAGCAAAATATTGGGGTGTCGCTGGGCAAGTTCGGCCACGAATTTTTCTACAAATGCTTTGCCATAAGCAGTAGCATTGCGAGTGCCTACTATGCCTAGGACTTTGTCATTGTTAAGGTCGCCATTGCCTTTGTAGTAAAGCAATGAGGGCGAATCGTACACATTTTTGAGCCGCCGAGGGTAATCGGGATGAGTATAGGGCAATATTTTTACGTTGTTATTTTCACACAATGTAAACTGATTGTGGGCCTCTGGCAGCACTGTATTGCCGAGGATGGCATTTGCAACGCCCTCGCCTACACCTGGTATTTGTAGCAGTTTACCTTTTTTGGTTGTAAATACATTTTCTGCACTACCGCAATAACTTACCAATTGTTTGCTTAAATGACAGCCAACCCCAGGCACTAGGCTAAGGGCAATGTCGTAAACTAGGGAAGGGGAATTTATAGCAGGCACAGCATTAAAAAAGGTTTGGTAAATTTATTAATTTTGCGCTTGCGAATATAGTCTTTAGCTTTAATTTTTATAATTTTTCCATCTTCATAAAATACAAACTCTCCGTCTTTTTCTCGTTTGGTAGCAAGCAGACGCTCAAAGGTTATTTCACCTATTGACGACCAATGTAGCCAAATTATTAAAGTCAGCATCTAA
>JAAFID010000118.1 GCA_013297765.1 Cytophagales bacterium
ATGCCCAGCAGTATAGCTATAGTGGAAAGTATTATTTTCATCATGCAAGGTGTAAATGTGAAAAATTTAAGAGGGTAAAAATAGAAAAATTATATGGCTGATGCAAAGGGGGGATTTTATACCTAATTTTGGTTGAGTTTTGACTAGAGACCATAACATTGAAAAGAATCATAAAAATCAATTCATTATTACGTTCTTTTCCTAGCAACCTTCCAGTTTCTTTTGCTGTGAATAATAGCGGTGATTACAACAGTAGTATTAACTTCGTCAATATAAAAATGAACATTGTATGGAAATACTTTAGGATGTGCCATGCGTACATTTTTATAACGAACAGCAAATATTTGCGGCTTATCTACAATGCGTTCAATTGTTTTCTGAATAGCAATGGCAAACTCAACTTCTAACCCTTCTTTTTGTTGCTTGTACCAAGTTTTTGCTTTGTTTATATCTATTTCTACCTCATCAAAGTATTGTAAATCATACTGCATTATATTTCACGCTTTAATTCTTTTAAAAGATTTTTACCCGACTTTAATCGGTCAGGGTTTTTGGCAATAGCATCTAATCTCACATCAATCAAATCTTTTTCCCATTTTGGTATATCTGTATCCGCATTTTCAATATCAGGATATTTTTTTTTAATCAAAGTCCAATATTCCATAGGAATAAAAACACCTGTGTTTTTACCTTTTCCATCTTGTATTAATTGAAGTCTCATCATATTTTTTTGCTATAAATATTCTTTTACATTAGTTTCTTAGTTCTTTTACAACGCTAATATAATCAGGACTTTTAACCAATTCCATAAAAAAAGGAATACGATTATCTCTTATATCCAATTTTACTTTCATCGTTTTTTTAATTTAAACAAATACTGTATTATTTATCAAAAATATACGAATATAAAACCAATTCATAAATTTTTGGTGTGTTCAATTTGCCTTTTTCAATTTTATTTTGCCAACTCATTATTTCACACTATTTTTGGGCAAATTGTCTTTTCGCCGTGTACAGCAGGTTTTTTTATTTTTTAGGTATTGTTCTTTTGGTATCATTTGCACCGTCAGCTATGGCTCAGGATACTAGCAAAGCCTACTCCTTTATCAAAAAAACCATTAAAGAAAATGTAAAAGTAAGTGGTGGTTTTTCTGCCAATGCTGCCTATTATACTGCAGTAGGCATAGAAAATAGGAGACCTCCTTTTTACTGGCTTATCAATGGCAACATTACCATTACGGCAGGGCAAGTAAGCATACCCGTATATGTGACCTTTAGCGAACAGCAAAACCGATTGTACACCAATCCTTTCAATCAATTTGGGCTAAGCCCAAAATACAA
Organism: Cytophagales bacterium; assembly: GCA_013297765.1. Taxonomy (GTDB): domain Bacteria; phylum Bacteroidota; class Bacteroidia; order Cytophagales; family Cytophagaceae; genus REBA01. Next base: position 1,342 of record JAAFID010000118.1, read on the forward strand.
ATCCATCACAGTACATGCTGGGTATAGAAGCATGCAATTTTCTGAATTTACCCTAGCAGGCAATGTGTTTCTAGGTGGCGGCATAGAGGTTGCACCTAAAACTTCACCATTTCGTTTTTCTGCCATGTACGGTAGGTTTGCTCGTGCCATATCAGAAATAGGGACAGAGAGCTATACCCTAGGCCAGCCAGCTTATGAACGTTGGGGTTATGGTGCAAAATGTGGCTACCAAGCACAGCAAGGACTTTACGAATTTTCGGTATTCCGTGCTGCCGACCGTACCGAAACCATATCAGACACTACGGCACAGCAGCTCAATCTAAAACCACAAGAAAATCTGGTATGGGGCATCAAGGCAAAACAAAAAATATTAAAACGATGGTTACTTTCTGTAGATTATGCCCTTAGTGCCTTCACTAGAGACAGAAGAGACGAAGAACGTACCATGCAAAGCTACCGCTATGCCAATTATTTAAAACCTTTTTATGAAACCCGCAGTTCGTCGCAGTTCAACAAAGCCATCGTTGCCAATATTACCTACCAAGCCAGTGTATTGCAGGCTTCCCTCAACTATCGTCGTATAGACCCAGAATACAAAACACTAGGCTCTACCTTTCTTACCAACGATATGGAAGACATTACGGCTGGGCTAGGATGGAAAATGCTAAAAAATAAAATCAATATCATGACCAATGCGGGATTGCAGAGAAACAACCTTAACAATCAGAAACAAGCGGCTATGCTACGCAAAGTATTCAATATCAATTTGAATTATTTGATTACGCCAAAGTTGAATTTAAATACACAATTTGCCAATTACAATACCACTACGCAAACCACTCGATTTACCAATAGTGGCATAGCTGGCAATACCATTGACTCCTTGTTTTACCTTCAGGTGAACAGAAGCATTGGTGCAAACCTAAGCTATAATTTTCAGCGACCACTAACCAACCAAAGTATCTTGTTAAATAACAATTACCAGACAGCATCCAATACCCAAAAGAACAATTCTTCTTTTTATATTTCTAATGTCGCACACACCATTACTTGGTCGGCTTCTAGCCTTAGTCTTACCACTTCATGGAATGTAACCAGAAGCATATTTCCTACAAAAAAAGTGACCAATACAGGCCCTACCATTACCATTTCTAAACAGTTATTTCATAAAAAAGTAAAAGTATTGGGCTCTTTCAATACCTTACTAGGTTTTCAAGAGGGTATCAAGGCCAGTCAAGTTTACAATACTAGAGCCTCCCTAGCATGGTCACCCATCAATAAACATACTTTTGTATGCGATGCTTTCTACCTTGTAAGCCAAAGTGTACTGCTAGCTTCTACAAGAAATTTTTCTGAAATACGTACAGGAGTTACTTATAATTATAGTTTTTGATGCATAGGTTTTTTAAATTAAGCGTAGGTATTTTATGGCTGATATGCAGTAGAGCAACAGTGAATGGTCAAGACCAGCATACACACAAAGTTGTGGTAGCCAATAACCCTATAAAAGGAATTGAAATCAAATGGCTAAGCAAGCATATTGTCTCAAGCGATGCAATCTATCTGTACCGTCGCCAAAAAGATTCTACCCATTGGGAACGCTTAAATAACGAGCCATTGAGAAGAATAACAGAAAAGACAAAACTTACAGCAACACAGCAAATACTTTTGGATACACTTGCTAGCCAACGTAGCAAAGACAAAGCACTAGATGCAATGATAAAACTGGGCAATAGCATGACCCCAGCCCAAACCATGCAACCGTTGGTTTTGCTGACTTTAAATTTAAAGGCACTAGAGTACAATACATTTTCCGAATATTTGGGCGTGTATTATAGAGATACTACTGCCAAATTGAATATCAGTTACCAATACAAAATAGTAGCTTACGAAAAGCAAAAAGCAAAAACATTGGCTTTATCGGCTATGATAAAGTGTGAGCAATATGCACAAGACAAGCCCATACAGGAAATAGTAATAGGTAGAGTTAAAAATAGCATAACGCTAAAATGGAAGTTAGAGCCTACACGTTTTTTTGCAGTAAACATCTATAAAAAAGTAAACACCAATTGGCAAAGGGCCAATAAATACCCTGTACCTGTAGCTACGAGCAAGGGCAATTTGCCCCCATTCTTTTTCAAAGATGATAGTGTAAGTATAGGCAACACCTATGAGTACAAAATAGCTGGGGTAGATTTTTTTGGTCACGAATCGGTATTGTCAGCACCAGTACAGCTAGTCCTCAAAGATATACAAGCACCCAGTTCAGCTACAGGCTTTCGAGCATCTATTAAAAACCAAGACATCTATTTTACTTGGAACAAGGTAGCAGACCCCGATGTAGATGGATTATTTCTAATGATGGCAAACAACCTAGACGGTATATGGTCGAGGCAAAATGTAGAAAAAATTGCTCCCACCACTACAGCTTGGGTGTTGCTAAATAAATTGCCTTCGTATTATTATTTTAAATTGGTAAGTGTAGATAGGGCAGGAAATGAGTCCGCTAGTCCCGCTATTTTAATAAAAATAACTGATATGAAAGCTCCTGCTGCACCACAAAATTTTAAAGCCAGCATAGATACCAATCGAGTAAAATTGACTTGGTCTGTGGTAAAGGAAAGCGATGTTAAGGGATATAATATTTACCGCTCTGCTTTAAAACCTGATACCAATGAAATGGTGTTGATGAATACAACCCCTATAAAAGCCAATGTTTTCATAGATACGCTTCCCTATTCACTTTCCAATACGGTCTATTACAGCATTCGTACTGTGGATACAGCATTGAACAAAAGTAAGTATCTAGCAGCTATTGCTGTAGTATTAAAAGACCATACAGCACCTCAGGTTCCTTTTATCAAATCAGTAGTGCAGGTAGGCAGCAGTTTTCGCATCAATTATTACAAAGCCACAGACGGTGATACTAAAAGTATGGAACTAACTAGAATTCATTTAGGAAATATTAAAAAAATATCCGTCCCAATTGATAGCAGCAATTATTTAGATACCAATTTGGATGGTAATGGAATGTATCAATATAGTCTTAAGGCCTTAGATAAGACAGGAAATATATCTAAACCTTCTAATGAGTTTTTAATTGATTGGAAAGAGCAAATAAAAAACACCAATCCAATATTGCGGGCGAGTTATCAAAAAACTAAAAAATACATTGCACTTGATTGGAAGGGGGCAGAAGTAAAAGAGGATATGGGATTCATTGTTTTTCTAAAAATAAATCAAGACACCTATAGACCTTTGAGCAAATTGTCGAAAAATACAAATTTCAAAATATCAACTCTTTCTCAAAAAGGTACTTACCTGCTACAAGTGCGACAATACCATACCGATGGTTCGGTAGGGTATTCTAATACTGCAAGCATCGTGATAGAATAGTGGGACGAGGATTTTTGGAAAAATTTGGATATTAAACAATATGATTTGTAGAAAAAACAAAATGGTTTTGCTATATTATAAAATTTCGTCATCAATATGAACAAACTAATATGTATATCTTTTCTTATGTTGATGGCTACTTTGGCATATAGCCAAGTAACTTGGATTAATAATAATGTAGAAGTAACTGTATTGAAAAACACTTCACTTCATATTGAAGGCTCATTGGTATGTAATTCCACATTTGGCAAAAGTGATTTTTTTAACACAGGCAGCATAGAAGTTACTGAAAACTTAGTAGCCAATAGCCCTAGTGGTTGTTTGGCTGTAGATGGTAGCAACCAAGGTAAAATAATATTCAATGGTAAACAGAACCAAAAAATAACTGGTAATGAACCTATAACATTCAAAAACCTAGAAATAAAAAAGCAAGGAGGAAAAGTAATTCTAGAAAAAGACATTTTAATAACCGATAGCTTGATGATGAGCAGAGGTAATCTGTTTCTAAACAGCCACCATATCACATTAAAACCTTCGTTTAGTTCACAGTTATACTTTGAAAATGAGAATAGCAAAGTTGAAGATACATTAGCAGGCTATATATCTACCAAGATTGTAAAAAACAACATCACTACCGCCGACAACATTTTGGGTTTAAAAATAGATGCTCCATCTTTAAGCCAAGGAATTGAAGTATCACGATACCACTATAAAGATACTACTGTAGCAGCGGGTAGTATTGACAGAGTATATGTGGTAACTACAATTCCGCAAGAAAAAATAAACATACTTTCCTTCACATACTTTGATACAGAACTGAACAGTATTGCTGAAAACAATTTGAACTTATTTACCAGAATTAATAATTCTGCTTGGGAAAAAGACACCAATACTACAATCAATACTCAAACAAATACAATAATATCTCCGATTTCTCGAACTTTAACTGGGAAACTATGGATTACCCTCAGTAGCAAGAACTGTGAAGCATTAGCACTCAATTTTACAAACGGAATAATTCAGAAATGTCAATTTGATAGCCTTGTAATTTCGCCCAGCACAGCTTACCAAAGATATCAATGGTCTAATGGTATCAATAGCCCTAGCATCACTGTAAAAAAATCTGATGTTTATACACTTTTGGCAACCGATGGCAAAGGGTGTATTGCTTTAGATAGCGTTAAAGTAAAATTCAATTCACTTCCCCTGTCCGATTTTAGGGCATCTGTAGCTTGTGGTGCAAAAGATGTAGCATTTTACAATCAATCTCAATCATTATCTCCCCTTACCTACCAATGGGATTTGGGCGACAAAACCCAAAGTTCTCAAACGTCACCCTTGCACTTATATGACTCTCTTATTAGTTATAAAGTAGTATTAAAAGCTACTGATGAATTTGGTTGCAGCGATACCACCAGCAAAATGATAGATGTTGCCTCGTCTCAAGTACTTATGAAGGCTCAATTTTTATTTGCAAGCAAAATTTTTGCCCAAGATTCCGTTAAATTTATTCAGCTTACACAGCCAGAACCTAGAGCTTTTGACTGGTCATTTGGCGATGGTTCTCAAGTAGATTCTACTTATTCTCCCAATCATGTATTCAATACGCCCGGGATATATACCATTCGGCTTTCTGCAAGCAATAATGGATGTACCGATGTTTTAGTTAAAACAATAGAAGTTCTGAAAAATGAAAAATTAAGAAATGAGACAAGCGATGTATTCTCAAATTTATTTGTACCACTTGAAGCATTCATATTTCCATCTTTAGAAAATAAACAAATATCAATTCAACTCAAAAGTTTTGATAAAAACACCCCTGTGTCTATTTATGCTTATAATGCTTTGGGACAAACTATGTATCAAGATAACTTACCCAATGAGGCTTTAGCACATATAGCAGTTGAAAACTGGACTGACGGCACTTATATCATAGGTCTGGTACAAAACGAACAAACCTTATATAAGAAAATTTTAGTAGGTACAAACAAATAAAAAATAATCTCTTATTCTCTTTTCTAGCTGAATTACCGTTCGATTGCTTAGCATTATGTAGTATTTACCAGCTAAAGTTATATTTTTGCATCCAATCTACGGCGATTTTAAATAATATATGAGCGTATCAAAACCAAGCATACCCAAGGGAACAAGAGATTTTGGCCCTGAAAAAATGATGAAGAGAACTTTTGTTTTAGAAAGCATTAAAAGTGTTTTTAAAAAATTTGGTTTTCTCCCTTTAGAGACGCCTACTATGGAAAATCTGAATGTGCTTACGGGAAAATACGGCGACGAAGGCGATCAATTGATTTTTAAAATATTGAATAGTGGAAATTATTTGGAAGGCGTGGCCAGTGACCAAATAGATTTGGGATATAAAAAAATGACCCCAATGATTTCTGAAAAAGCCTTGCGTTACGACCTTACGGTACCGTTTGCCCGCTATGTAGTGATGAACCGCAACGATATTGCTTTCCCATTCAAGCGATACCAAATACAGCCTGTGTGGCGTGCCGATAGACCACAGAAAGGCCGTTACCGTGAGTTTTACCAGTGCGATGCCGATGTGGTAGGCACAGATTCGCTACTATGTGAGGCAGAAATAGTGATGCTGATTATGGAAGTATTTGCCAAGCTAAACATTGCTGATTACTCCATAAAAATAAATAACCGCAAAATTCTTCAAGGTATAGTCGCCGCTATTGGTAGGCTGGGCGAGGAAACTACCTTGTGCGTAGCCATAGACAAGCTAGACAAAATAGGCAAACAAGGCGTAACTGAAGAGCTATTAAGCAAAGGGTTTGCTCAAACTGAGATTGACCAATTGATGCCCATATTTGAATTGACAGGAAAATCGGAAGAGATTATTGCTACACTAAAGTCATTTTTACAAAGCAGCGAGATAGGTTTGAAAGGCATTTCAGAGGTAGAAGAAATATTTTTATTGTTAGAAAAATTACACATTGCCAGCCCTCCATTGGTGCTAGACTTGTCATTGGCAAGAGGATTGAGCTACTACACAGGGGCAATATTTGAGGTGAAAGCCAATCAAGTACAAATAGGAAGTGTAAGCGGTGGTGGTAGGTACGATAATTTGACAGGCATATTTGGGTTGCCGGGTGTGTCGGGTGTAGGCATATCTTTTGGCGTAGACAGGCTGTATGATGTGATGGAAGAATTGGGTTTATTTCCAAGTCTAACCCATCAAACTACAAAAGTATTGATTACTTATTTTGATAAAAAGGGATTTAATTATGGCTTGAATTTTTTAGCCAAATTGAGACAAACCAATATCAGTGCAGAGTTGTACCCCGATGTAGTGAAAATCAAAAAACAATTTGAGTACGCAGATAAGAAAAAAATTCCTTATGTTGCTGTAATAGGCGACGAAGAAATGCAAGAAAATAAAATTTCTATAAAAAATATGCTTACTGGCGTACAAGAACGTTGTACTTTAGAAGAAACAATTTTAAAGCTATCTGAACATTGAAATTAAAACAATCTATATTATTATTAGTTGCTGTCTTGGCTTGGTTTCATGGGCTGGGGCAGGCGGTGCCTGCGGATTTTTCTTTAAACAATACTAATGGAAGATATTGTGTAGGCGATAAGGTAGAAATTACAAATTTAATTGCTCCGCCTCCTGGAAGTACTGTTTCTAAAGTTGCTCAGTACTTTTTTAATTTTGATAATGATAAATCAGATTTCATTATCCCTTCCGACGGGAATGCATTGATCACACACATTTATACTCTTCCTGGTACATATAAATTAGTTCAGCAAGGTGGGCGACAAATAGACGGTACTACTGTAGATTTGAAATCTCAAACTATAATAGTGATGCCCCTTGTTAGTCCTAAATTCAGCGTTGGTTTATGTGAGGGTGGGGTTACAAAATTCACTTTTACAGATGGTGTATATACCACATACCTTATAAATAATGGAGTTGACCCAGAATTTGCAGTTCCATCTATACCACAATACATGAAAACATACACCGACTTTACAGCCAAAACAGTAACAGTTAGAGGAGAGTGCCCAGCAACAGCAACAATGACTACTTTTACTCCATTAAACACCCTCACCGCACCCGATGTATTGTCGCAGACGGCAGATACATACACTGGAAATAAAGATTCTACGGCTATACTTATCAATACCGTGGGCACAATGCGTTACAAAATTTTGCAGTACCTTATGGGCAATTGGGAGTCTATAGATACAATTTCCGGATTAAGCGGCCTTAAAACACTGCCAAAATATGCTACTGGAATTGGCGATGCTTATTTTGCAGTATCAAGTTTTGATGCCTGTGGCAAAGAGCTTCAGTCACCTACACTTGCTATTCCGAAATTAATTGGGCAGGCGTTAAACAATCAGAATGAATTGAATTGGGGTTCTATTTTGCCAGAATTTTTACCAGAGGTGGCATCTATTTTGGTTTATAGAAATGACGCCCTTTATGCCACTTTACCTAGTACTGCCAATAGTTTTATAGACAATAAAGTAGTTTGTGGTCGAAAATATAATTACAATTTGAAAGTAATTTCCATAAAAAACAATGTATTCAATAACAAGCCAGTAGAATCTAATTCTGCACCAATACAGCTCATTGCCAAATCTAGCAATAAACCTTCTGCACTTACCAATCTTAATTCAACCATAGAAGGCAATGCAATAAAACTTACTTGGGATAAGCCCAACAGCACCATATCGTATTATACTATTTACAGGGCTCAACAGGGACAGCCTTTTCAGCAACTCCAATTTAGTTTCAATGATAGTTTTACCGATACCAAAGTAGAAGCAAATAGTATTCGCTATTGCTATAAATTAACCTTGACCGATTCTTGTGGCAATACCTCTGACGATAGCCTCATCACTTGCCCAATTTTGCTGCAAAGCCAAAAAAATAACAATGATCAACATTTGAGCGATTGGTGGAAATATGAGAATGGAAACACAGTAATGCCTACATACACGGTAGAGGTTTATGACAATACCAATAAAATTATCAATTCGTTTAATGTATCCACGGATACCAATTTTGTGTATAATGATGTAGCCCTTGATGTGCCTTACTACCGCTACAGAGTAAAGGCTTCCCTCAATGGCGTGGTATTTTATTATTCTAATTTTACAGAGGTAAGAAATGAGATTTTGATATTTATTCCTGATGCCTTTACCCCCAATGGTGATGGGGTGAACGATGATTTCAAAGTTTTTGGAAAATATTTCAAAGATTTTAAATTATCAATTTTTAATCGCTGGGGCGATTTGGTGTATTATTCTGAAAATAGAAATGAAGGTTGGAAAGGCGATTACCAAGGCCAGCCGAGTATTCCTGGGGTATATGCTTACGTATTTTCAGCTACAGACAACAGCAACAAACCATACACAAAAAAAGGAACTGTAATTTTAATAAAATAAAGAAAATATGTTTGACATGATGAATATGCTTGGCAAAGTAAAAGATGTGCAAGCCAAGATAAAAAAAGTAAAAGAAGGATTGGTAAACCTGCAAGCAGATGGGGAATCAGGTGCTGGGCTAGTAAAGGCCAAGGTAAATGGCGACAAACAACTCATAAAACTAGAAATAGATGCCAGTTTGTTGAAAGTTGAAGACAAAGAAATGCTACAAGACCTTACTGTAGCTGCCGTAAACATTGCATTAAGAGAGATTAATAAAAAAATAGCAGAAGAAATGAAAAAAAGCACCGAAGGTCTATTGCCCAATATTCCAGGGATGGATTTGGGTAGTTTGTTTTCTTAACAGTTATTAATGCAGCAAATAGCAGTAGTCATATTAAATTGGAACGGGGCGGAATATTTAAAAAAATTTCTTCCTACCCTTATCCAATATAGCCATCAAGCTGAAATAATAGTTGCAGACAACGGCTCTACCGACAACTCTGTTTATTTTTTGCAATCAGAATTTCCTCAGGTAAGGTTGATAATACTAGACCGCAACTATGGTTTCTGCGAGGGCTACAACAGAGCCTTGGAGCAGGTGAAAGCCAAATATTACGTATTGCTAAATTCTGATGTACAAGTTACCGAAGGTTGGCTACAACCCATGTACGCATTACTTGAGAGCAATGAAACCATCGCCGCATGCCAACCAAAAATACTGTGTTATAGTGAGCCTAGTAAATTTGAATATGCTGGTGCTGGTGGTGGATTTATAGACT
>JAAFID010000119.1 GCA_013297765.1 Cytophagales bacterium
CCATTTTATCTTTGTCACTTAACATGTGAAATTCAGTCTCATAGTTGCCATTGCCTATTTTATCTGCAAATTCAGTTTTTATCACCAAGCTTTTAATCATTGAATCAATCGCATTAGACATTTCACCTATCTCATCATTTCTAGCATTTAGTTTATAATCTACCTTTACCATTTCACCAGTGCTAAGGGCTAAAATTATGGTCTTCAATTCGTTCAATGGTGTTGTAATACTTCTAGTGGAAAAATAGGATGCTAATATGCCTACAATTAATATAATGATTACCGTAAGTACCATCATGATAGTAAGTAAACTGTATGATTTTTCCTTACTTTTTTGAATTTTCTCTAAATAAAGATTTTTCTTAATTAGAAATTTAGAAATTCCGTCTTCAATTGCTAAAGCCTTGGTTTTTATATTCCCGTCGTATTCTTTTATTGCCAAATCGACTATTGAATCACTTCCATAGGCCTCGTCATCTTTCAGCAATTCCATCACTCTTTTTTCTGATGATAAAATTTGACCAAAATTTTCTAAATCTTTTTTCATGAACGATTTAGTAGAATCATCAATAAGTACATTGGTAATGATTGAGTCTATTTTAGCACTAATTAGTGGAAATTGTTCTTCAATAACCACTTTTAAAGCTGTTTTCTCTTGGTTGCTAGGTAAGTATATCCAGTTATTTGTAAGTTTTCTAGATTCAGATATTACGCCTTTTAGCTCTTTTGTAATTGACATTACAGGCAAGTGAACTTTGGATATTTCTTCATCTATGTTTTTATTAGATTGAAGATATACAATACAAATACTGCTAGTGATCAATGCAACGGCTATTACTACGATATATCCAAGGCTTATTCTATTGGCTATATTAAATTTCATTTTTTTCATTCGGTGATTTATTAATAGTTTGTTGAATTAGAAGTGAAAGTATTAAGAAATGCTTCTAAATGGTCAATTTCTTCTTCTGTAAGATTTAAAGGCACAATTTCTTTGGCCAGCCCTGTTAAGTCGGTATTTTCACCGCCTTTGTTATAAAATTTGATGACTTCTTTTATAGATGCTTTAGAACCATCATGGAAATATGGTCCGGTTAATTTTATATTTCTTAAGCTGGGTGTTTTAAAGGCCTTGAATGTAGAGAAAAAAGGATATGGAGTAGATTCAAATTCTTTGCTCATACCTACTTTATCTATTTTCATCCTGCCTACATCGGTGGTTTTAACGCCTACATTATGAAATAAATTATCTGTCAAATTTGCCCCTTTATGACATGCTATACAGTTGGCTTTGCCTGTAAATAATAAAAATCCATTTTTTTCTTGCTCATTAAATACGATTGTATCACCATTTATGAATTTATCAAATTTTGAATCTGATGCTACCAATGTTTTCTCGTAAGAGATGATGGCTTTTTTAATTGTCTTCTTGGTAATGCCCTCTTCTGGAAAATTTTTTTGAAATAATGAACTATAAATTGAGTCTGATTGCAACCGCACGACTAATTCTTTGTAATTCATGTCCAATTCATCTTTAGAGGTAATTACCATGTCCAATTGTTCCTCTAGGGTAGTAGCCCTGCCATCCCAAAAAAATGTTTTTCCCAAAGCCAAATTATAAAGATGTGGTACATTTCTGCTCAATGTAGTGCCATGTGTACCTGTTCCCAAATTCACATTATTAGAAAATCCTTTTTTGGGAATATGGCAGCTACCGCAAGAGATATTTTTATTTTTTGAAAGTAAAGAGTCGTAAAATAATTTGTTGCCCAATGCAATAATAGGTGCCGAACTATTGTCTGCCAAGTTTTTTTTAATAAAGGAGGAATCTATTGCAGCCAATTTGTGGGTTTTTAATAGATTCTGAATGACACTTAAAATCCCCGTATGGTTATTCTTAACTTGTACACTCGACGTGAGTGTACAAATTAAGAAGAGCAGCGAAAGTAAAATGACAGTAGCGTTTTTCACTTTAATTACCAAATATGATTTTAACTTTTGCCCCAGCGACAATGCTTGATTTAGAAACATAAGCAATAGCTCCCACATTGTTTTCTACATACTCTATGGCTTCTGCATCTGAACTTACTTTTATTGGTGAAGGTTCAGCATTAGAATACTCTCTTTCGGTAAAGTGACGGGTAAATTCATCATTTGTCAAATCCAGTATCTCTTTTAAAAATTTTTTGCGAATATCTGGATCACCCTTTCTATCTACAGGTACTATGTTTTTATTTATTTCTTTCCATCGTTTATTTATTTTTCTCAAATAGGTAAGCTTTACTTGAGAAGCGGTCATGGGTTGCGCTGTGTTTGCATCATTTACTATTATTGCCATATTTTCTTGATTTGCAGCAGGAATCATAGCTGCTAAAAAACATAACGATAGTGAAATAGATATATACTTAATAATTTTTTTCATTGGAATATTTTTAATTTACTTGAAACAATGATTAGAAGCCGAATGCAGTTTGAAACACAATAGCATGTGGTTGAAAAGGACCATTCAAATAGTAGGCATATTCAATTTTGATTCTATTAAAGGCAAACAAATCATAACACAAACCCACCATTACTGAACTTAAATCAGATTCGTATTTTTTTACCAATGTATTGTTGCCTGCACTTCTTGTTCCATGATAAATACCACTATTTTTGGCGTTGATAATCATATCGTAACGAACATAAGGGGCTAATCTTTTTTCTTTAAACTTTCCATTATAGGCTAACTCTACAATAGCCCCTTGAAAGAAAGTACTTGACGGCTGACCTATATCTTTTGCTCCGGCATAGTAAATTGAGTGATATTCACCTGTAAATTCAAACCTTCTACCATAGTAATGTACATAAGGATTAAAACCTGTTTCCTGTATATTCACAGCCATTGAATCATCCATTTGTATGGTGTTTCCATAATTGCTGAGCCCTCTATAGGTAGGTATTTTATTTGAATATCCACTTAAGCCAACTCTCAAATCTTTAGGACCTTGAATAATAAATTCTAGTAAGCCAGTGGCTTGATATCCGTCTTCATTTCTGGCATAGATACTTGCATCTGGTGTTTTGCCTCTAGCGTTTCCTAGTCCTACTATATATTTCATAGAGAGGGCCTCTGACAATTGAAATGTACCATAGGTATTTGCACCTACAAAATGATTAGGAACCATTCCTGATTCTTCCTCAACCAATCTAAACATGTGCACCGAATTCATCAGCCAAGCTCTAGAGTATAGATTGCGGTTGATAAAGCCAATAGGGGTAAACATCAAACCCGCTTGAAAGCCAAGTTTATCACTTACTTTATAGTCCATGTACAATCTTTCCACATCTAATGATGGACCAGTGGTGCCCCCTCTTGGCACTTGAAGATTTACTTCTGATTGAACAGTTAAATTATCATTTATAAAAACTGTATTTACTAAATCTAATCCTTGTACACCAATTCCTTTATTTGTCCCTTTTGGGTAAGGGTCTTCACCAAATTGCTTAAAAAGTGAATCTGCTGTTTTGTCGAGGGGAGTTCCCAAAGTGGTTCCAGCAGTAATGTCACCAAAGCCATTAAATCGCATTCTTACTCCATCTTCTCTTTGAGCAAATGTTTGCAGATTGAATCCTACACTTAATAACAATAGGATTAAAATTCGTTTGTTAAGTTTTTTCATAAATTAATTGGTAATTCTTTGATTAAGATGATTAAGGGTGATTGTTAATATATTGTAATAATAAATAAAATGTATAGGCGGTTACGAGTTATTGAAATTGGCAATTGAGCGTATTTTTGCAATATAAAATTAGCTCATTCACTAATTATCCGTTATGGCTGTGTATTAACGGTTCAATAAAAAATAGGTTGCAACACTTAAAAACAATTTTTGTTTTGTGCCTAACCATAAAATATTTTCAAAATAAAATCTGCCCAGAAATTATTTTGAAATGTATTTTTAGTAAAAACTTAATCTATAATAGGCTGTGCAGAATAAAAAAATTATAAAATTTGCTTCTACATTTTTTAATACACATACCCATTCATTTAGATTTCTAAAAAATGAATCTAAATTGCTTATTCAAAAGGTCTCAATTTTTATGAACGTGTACAGATGAAGCAAAGGTTTTTATTCTTATTATTCAGTTGGTTATTTTGGGTGGTTTTCTTTCAAATAGCAAGACTGTTGTTTATTGTATATCATATTAAGCAATTTGTAAAAATACCATTGCTAACTTGTATTCAAACATTTATACACGGCTGGTGGCTTGATATTTCGATTGCTTCTTATTTTAGCATCATTACATTTTTTTTGGTGGGGATTTCGGTCTTGAAGCCTAATATTTTAAGAATAATTTTCCCTGCCTACAGCATTGTCTTGGTAATCCTTAGTTCTATGTTAATTATGTTTGACTTAGAGCTATTTTCAGCCTGGGGTTTTCGTCTCGATGCTACGGTGTTGCGATACATTAATTCCCCTACCGAGGCGTGGGTTTCTACCCTTTCATCGCCTATATTTTTATTGCTTTTTTTGGGAATGATACAATTTAGTTTTGGCTTTTTATTATTGAAAAAATGGATATTTAAAAGTCTTGATTTTGAACAAATTTCATTTTGGCATGCTCCACTTTTTTTGGTGATTACATTTAGCCTAATCATTCCTATTAGAGGAGGTTTCCAGCTAGCACCTGTAAATGAAAGCACGGTATTCTTTTCTGAAAAATCTATTGCCAACCAAGCAGCCATCAATTGTATTTGGAGTTTTGGGCATTCCATAACCGAGCAATCTTATTCTGATACCAATCCATATACTTATTTTTCAGATGCAAGTGCTACTGCAATATTTGACAGTATAGTCACAGACCGTAAAAGCAAATATTGGAGTGTGTTAAGAAAACATCATCCTAATGTTATTTTTATTATTTGGGAAAGTGGCACAGCTAAAGCACAAGAAAACTATGATGGGAAAGAAATTGTACCTCAACTAAAAGCTTTGAAGAAAGAAGGGATTTATTTTACCCAATGCTATGCTAGTGGCATGCGTACAGACAAAGGGCTCGTAGCCATTTTAAGCGGCTACCCTGCACAGCCGAATGCCTCTATTATCATGAACCCTACAAAAAGCGGTAAACTCCCATCAATTACACAAGTTTTGAAAAATAATAATTACGCTACTTCTTTTATATATGGCGGCGAACCAGAATTTGCAAATATTAAATCATACTTGTTATCATCTGGTTTTGAAAAGGTTTTGGGAAAAAATGAGTTTAATAAAAGTCAGTGGAATTCAAAATGGGGAGCACACGATGAATTTACGTTTAACCGATTGCTAGCCGAATGCAATCAAAGTCGTACACCATTTTTCAATACTTTGCTTACCCTTACCAGTCATGAACCCTTTGAAATTCCTACCAAACCATTGTTGGCAACCGATACAAGGGAGCGGCTATTTCTCAACGCACACCACTATACTGATAGTTGTTTGGGTGATTTCATAATGAAAGCAAAAAAAACAAAATGGTGGGCAAATACATTGATAGTATTGGTAGCAGATCATGGGCACTCATTGCCTGGGTCAGGTATTGCGGAACAATTGCCCAGAGACTTTAAAATTCCTTTGCTGTTTCTAGGCGGTGCATTGGACACTGCAAATATTCAAATTGGACATACGATGTCGCAAACAGATATTCCCAATATTGTATTGAATCAGTTGGGCATCGCCGATTCTTCTTTTTATTTTGGTTCAGGTGGCCTCGAAAAACCTCGGTATCCATCTGCCTATTATTCTTTCAATGATGGGTTTGGGTTTATAGGCGATAGTGTGGCTTACCTTCACGATAACATTGGTAATAGAGCATTATTGAATGGAAAACAGGCAAGTATAAATCACATCAATAGAGGAAAAGCATATTTGCAACATTCCTTTCGTGATTATCTATCGAAATGAGTATTTTTGTAGCTAACCCAATTTGGGTTTGTTTATAACATGAAAAAAGTAGCGTTTTATACTTTGGGTTGCAAACTCAATTTTTCTGAAAGCTCAACCATAGCCAGAGGCTTTGAGTCCAGAGGCTTCCAAAAAGTAGAGTTTCACGAAGCAGCCGATATATACATCATTAACACTTGTTCTGTCACCGAAAATGCAGACAAAAAATGCCGTAAAGTAGTGAAGGAGGCCTTGAAAACTTCGCCTGCCGCTTTTATTGCTATCATTGGTTGCTATGCCCAATTGAAACCTCAAGAAATAGTAAATATACCAGGTGTAGATGCAGTGTTAGGTGCAGCCGAAAAATTTCAGTTGATAGATTTGCTAGGAACATTTGAAAAGAAATCAACGCCCATTATTTTCAATAAACCAATTGCCGAGGCCACAGATTACTACTGCTCTTACTCTATCAACGACCGTACACGTACCTTTTTAAAAGTACAAGATGGTTGCGATTATTCTTGTACTTTCTGCACCATACCCATGGCCAGAGGGGCAAGCCGTAGCGATACCATAGAAAATATAGTAAATGCTGCCATAGAAATTACCAAATCAGAGGTAAAAGAAATAGTATTAACAGGCGTAAACATTGGCGATTATGGTTTGATTGCTGGGCAACGAACAACCAATTTTTTTAATTTAGCTACCGCTTTAGACAAAGAAGTAAATATAGAGCGATTTAGAATTTCCTCTATAGAACCCAATTTACTGACCAATAATTTGATACAATTTGTGGCTAATTCGCCCAAGTTTGTGCCTCATTTTCATATCCCTTTGCAATCGGGTAGCAATAAAATATTGAAACTGATGAAACGCCGCTATCAGCGAGAGTTGTATGTAGAAAGAGTAGCCAGCATCAAAGCCACAATGCCCCACTGCTGCATAGGCGTAGATGTAATTGTTGGTTTCCCAGGTGAAACAGATGAAGATTTTCTAGAAACCTATCAATTTTTGAATGAACTAAATATTTCCTATTTGCACGTATTTACCTATTCAGAAAGAGACAATACCTTGGCTGCCGAAATGTCTAACCCTGTACCACTGGCAGTGCGGAATGAACGCTCAAAAATGTTGAGAATATTGTCGGATAAAAAACGTAGAAATTTTTACCACCAATACATAGGCACACAAGCGAAAGTACTTTTTGAGGCCGACCAAGAGCAAGGCATGATGTTTGGCTTTACAGAAAATTATATTAAAGTAATCGCCAAGTACGACCCGCTATGGGTCAATGAAGTCAAGCTCGTGCAGCTATGCGATATAAACGCAGATGGAGTGGTAGAGATTAAGGAAGTGGAGATGGTGCATTTTTAGTTTATTTTTTGTAACATATATTAAATCAATACATTGCCATCATCTTATTCTTCCATAAACCATTTATATGCTGGCACAACCTGTATTGTAAAATCATCTTTGAACAACTCTTCTTCCTCATTTAAAGTGATGATGATGCCTATTTTTAATTCAAAAAAACGCATGGCTTCCATCAAACCTTCCATTTCTCTTTTTAGGTTATCAGGATTGAGGTCGGCACATACTTGAAATACTTGAGTTACTTTCTCAAATTCTTTCACTACAAAATCGCATTCGCCTTTTTCTTTGAAATAATACAATTCTTTATACCTACGTCTCAATTGCAGAAACACTGCATTTTCAAATAGTCTGCCCACGTCTTCTGAAAAACTAAGCGAATTTGCTTTGGCAAAACCAGTGTCTATAACATATACTTTTTTGGGGTTTACCGCTACTTTTTTTAGCGACCATGCAAACTTGGGCAACGAGTATATCACATAGCAATCTTCCAGCCATTGTACATAGTCGCCAACCGAATTGGCTGAACCTATGGAAAAAGTATTTTTTAATTTGTTTAATGAATATTCCTTTGCCGCATTGGATATGAGGTATAAAGCTAAGTCTATAAATGTTTTTGCATTTCTTATGCCATGCCTTACTATGATGTCTCTGTAAACTATGTCTTTAAACAACTGTTGCAATACCTCTGGGTTATGCGAGGTAAGAAAGTCAGGGAAGCCGCCTTCTTTTAAATAGTTATTAAATGTTTCTAGGCTATAGTGCTGTTTTCTAAAAGATACATATTCGGCAAAAGAGAAAGGAAAAAGTTCTAACTGTATGTTTCTGCCCGTAAGCCTAGTCCCCAATTCTTTACTTAATAGCGATGCGTTAGAGCCAGTGATGCATATCGTTTTGCCTCTATCGTGCAGGTTTCTTATATATATTTCCCAATTAGGCACATTTTGTATTTCATCGAAAAAATAATGTGTGGCATTTTTTCCAAATATTTCATCCAATTTATTAAAGTCCGAAGTTTCAAAATCTACCACCCGGGTATCTTCAAAATTAAAAAACGAAAATGCCTTGCCTAGTTGTGTTGATACTTGGTGCATTAATGTGCTTTTACCGCACCTTCGTATTCCTGTTATGATAACGATGTGTTTCTGTGTTAGCTCAAGGCTTTGGAGTTTTTTGCGAAATTGACCATTGGGCTTTTGTAGCATCAGTTCTTGTTGCTCCACTACCGATTTTTGTATTTCAGACTTTTGTACCATTATTGCCTTGATTTATAAATACAAATATAATATGTATTTTAGTAAAATAAAATAGTTTTCTTTAATAAAATATATTATTGTATTTTAGTAAAATAAAACATTTTAAATGATTGATATTAAAAACTATATATTATATTTTACTCTACCCCTCGTTATCTATTGCCTTATTGAGGTAATCGTTCAGGGGTTTCATGGCTTCAAATATTTTACATACATCTGTTACTACATTCAGTTTTATAAGCTCTGAATCAGGTATTTTATACCACATCAAAAAACTTTTATGCTTCAATAACTCTATTTGAGGATGGGTGGCATGGTAGCCTTTAGGTGGTTTTGCCAGTTTGTCGCCAGACATTAGTCCAAAATATTTCTTAAAACTGTTATCAGCTAATATTTTTTCTAGTTCTGTAGGGTTATAATCTATTTCGTCCCTTATTTTCTTAACTATTTCTGCGGGTGGCATATATAGACCGCCAGCTACAAACGACTCATTTTCGGGCTGTATGTGTAAATAATAGCCTGCATACATTGATTTTTTTCCCCCTTTGGTAAACGACATGCCAATATTGGTTTTATAAGGCGATTTATTGGCCGAGAAACGTACATCTCTATTGATTCTAAAAAGACAATCTTTGGGTTCTAGATTGCCGATGGTGTTGTCAAATGAGCTCATGAGGCTTATCATTTCGGCTGCGGCATTTTTCAACTGGTCTTTTAATTGTTCATATTCTTTTCTATTGGCGTCGAACCATTCTTTGCTATTATTTTCTTTTAACCTGTTTAAGAAATCAAAGATGGATGAAGTGTGTATCATATTTTAATTTTTAAATGAGTGCTCAAATGAGTAGTTTTAGCGTACCCAATATTGGTTATAATTTCTATTTTTACCAATAATACCAATGAACGACCCTAACACACTTAAAAAAATAATTTTTTACCCTTCTTTGGAAGCTCAGCAAAATGCCGCTTTGCAAGCTAGTATTTCGATGACCCCGCAAGAACGACTAAGTGCCATGTACGAATTGAATCGTAAAATTTATGGAGAAAATTATGGCAAACTGACCAAGGTGACGAAGCTCTTTTGTGCCTTGCCTGGTGAGTCTTTGCATGATTTTTTTAAAAGGAAAAATGAGGAATAATGGCAAATTTATTTGACGAAGAACATAAGCAATTCATTGGAATTTTAAATATGCACCAAGTAGAATACCTTTTGGTAGGCGGAATGGCTGTGAATATATATGGTTATCATAGAGGAACAAGCGATGTAGATCTTTGGGTAAACTCGACAGCCGCAAATAAGGAAAAATTAATGAATGCTATTGAAGCGTTTGGCTACGATACTAATGACTTACAAGCTAAAAATATAAATGAAACGCTTGTGTTTTCATTGGGCGAGAGATCATCTTTTGGTCATATAGAAATTATGAACAGAATTGCAGGTTTAAATTTCGACCTAGCCTACAAGCAAGTTCAATACATTAATTTTGAGGGTGTGCAATTAAAATGTATTCATTATAACGATTTGATAAAAAACAAATTAGCCGCCGGTCGATTCAAAGATTTGGATGATGTAGAAAAATTGAGGGCTATTTTTAAAAATAAAGAACCAAATATTTAGAATGTATTTCTAAAGCCAATACTAATGCAAAAGATAAAATTAATACTACTTTTTTTGTTTGCTCTAATGTTCTGCAACACATTATGGAGCAAAAGCTTGTTTCGAGAAATTGTCATCCAGTCCGATACTACCAAATATTATCAAAGCAAAAATACTGTTCAGTATTTGAATGAGAAGTTTCTGTTTTTTAAAGTCAACAGCAATGAAGAAATATGTGAAATAACGCTATACCCCGATAAAGCCGACCACCTCAAAGCAATTAGCTTACTAGCTTCTAGCGACTATATTGTGTTGGATACTTTCGTGCTTATCAACAATGAATATTTTAGGGGGAAGATAAAATTTAAAGATTTGGCAAGTACACGTTTCTCACGGCTAGTGGTGCAGGCTACCGATGCCAATGCTAGAGCCTCTGTCGAGGAATTCAAATTGTTCCCATATTTTGAAACTGCAATTTTTGACCCATTGGAAGAGCAGGAGCTTTTTGTAAATGAAGACAAATCATTGGATTTATCTACAATTAACGGAGGCAACATTCGTATGGAAGATGGCGACTGGTTCAGCACCCAACATATTGACTATAAAATAACCCAAGTCGCAGGAAAAGTAAAACTGAACCTGCACCCTAGAATAGCTGGAGAGGAGATATTGAAAATAAAACTAAAAACAATCAAACCGTATTTGAATGAATACAATCAATTGACTTATGATTTGCAAACCCTTACGGTAAGAATGCAGGTAAAACCTGGGCGTATCAATTTT
>JAAFID010000012.1 GCA_013297765.1 Cytophagales bacterium
ACGCCTTACAAATTTGAACAATGTTTAATTGCTTATGAAGACCGCTATTTTTACTATCATCCGGGTATCAACATAGTTGCCATATCAAAAGTAATTGTAGAAAATTTAAAAAAAGGAACACGAAAGAGAGGTGGCAGTACGCTTACCATGCAATTGGCACGATTAACTAGGGGAAACAAATCACGCACCTATTTGGAAAAAATAATAGAAATGTGGCTGGCTATCAGAATTGAATGCAGCTATAGCAAATCTTCCATTTTGAATTATTATGCTTGCAATGCTCCTTTCGGTGGAAATGTGGTAGGCGTTTACACAGCATCATGGCGGTATTTTGGGCGAGATGCCAATCAACTTTCTTGGGCCGAGGCAGCGTTATTGGCGGTTTTGCCGAATGCTCCATCGCTCATCTACCCAGGCAAAAATCATGATTTGCTATTGCGAAAAAGGAATGGTTTGCTTTACAGATTATTTGAAAATAAAACCATAGACGCCACCACTTACAAACTATCGTTGCAAGAAGCAATTCCTGACAAGCCACTGGCTTTGCCACAACTTGCTCCGCATTTATTGCAACGTGGTATGCTAGAATATGGTGAGGGAAATTTGTATCAAACCACTATAGTAAAAGAACTTCAACAGCAAACCATTGCGCTACTTGAAAAACACAGCAGCATTCTGAAAAACAACCAAATCAACAATGCCTGTGCGTTGATACTGGATACGGAAACGGGCAATGTACTCGCCTATGTGGGCAACAATATTTCACATAAAAAATTGTACAACAATGATGTGGACATGATTGCCTCGAAAAGAAGTTCGGGCAGTATATTGAAACCAATTTTATATGCCTCGCTGATTCACAATGGCAGCATAGCACCACATACTTTGCTAGAAGATGTGCCTACTCAAATAGGAGCCTACGCACCCAAAAATTTTAACCTCACTTTCGATGGTTTAGTTCCTGCCAGCGAAGCACTATCGAGGTCGCTCAATGTGCCAGCTGTAAAAATGCTGCAACAATATGGCGTTGCTCCCTTTATTCATCTACTAAAAAATGTGGGGTTTACTACTATCAATAAATCGGCCGACCATTATGGATTATCGCTAATACTGGGCGGTGCAGAAGTAACGCCTTGGGATGTTGCTAGTGCCTACGCAAACATGGGACGAACCTTAATCAATTATAATTCAAACAGCAGTGGAAACAATATTTTACAACCCAATTACATTAAAAACAAAGCCGTAGAGAAATCCGTCAATACAACTACACCACTATCGGCAAGTAGTTTGTGGACTACCTTTCAAGCCATGACTGAGCTGGTGCGGCCTGAGCAATATGCAGCAAATAGTATTTTTTCATCTACACATAAAATAGCGTGGAAGACTGGAACTAGTTTTGGTTTTAGAGATGGATGGGCAGTAGGGTTAAATCAAAAATATACGGTAGTTGTATGGGTAGGCAATGCCGATGGCGAGGGCAGGCCAGGCCTTACTGGCATTGATGCTGCAGCCCCCCTCCTATTTTCAATTTTTAATAGTTTGAATCATCAGCAATGGTTTAAAAAACCAACCAAAGAATTGATTTTGGTTGAAACTTGCTTCGAATCTGGATTTAGAGTTTCGGAAAATTGCCCTACAAAAAGAATAATTGAAGCACCTACATCGGTGTTGAAATCGCCAGCTTGCCCGTTTCACAAAATAATTCATACAGATTCTAGTGGTAGATTTCAAGTGAATAGCCTATGCTACCCAGTAGTACAAATGAAACATAAACCCTATTTTATATTAACACCGTTACAACTGTGCTTTTACAAAAGAAAACATCTCGAATATGTAGCCCCACCGCCCTTGCTAGAAGGTTGCCAAGACGAAAGTGCATTCTCTTCATTCGATGTCATATATCCTCGACAGGGATTTAAAGTTTACCTACCCATAGATGAACAAGGTTATAGCAACGAGATAATTATGGATGCCACACATAGTAGAGCAAATTCAAAGTTGTATTGGTATTTGGATAAAACATATTTGGGAGAAACCCTGAATTATCATCAAATGGCTGCACACCCTGCAATAGGTAAGCACTTACTGACTATTGTAGACCAGCGTGGTAAAACTGTAAAAATTGGTTTTGAAATAGTGGGAAAGAAGAATAAATAAGAAAGTGAATATTTCTTCCCCTTAACTTTTATCTCCCAACAGCCTACGTGTGGGAAATGGTATAGAAATGCCTTGAATTTTAAATTCTTTCTGAATACTTTTTATAAACTTATGCCTTATATTGGCTCGGTCTATAATTGTTTGGGCTTTTAAAAATACCTCGCAATTGATACTGCTTTCGCCAAATTCTTTAAACTGCACAAAAGGAATATATTCTTTTACACCCTCTACCTCTTCTTCCATCATCTTTGTAGCTACTGCAATCAATACCTGCTCCACGTGCTCCAAATCACTTTCATAGTCCACCCCTATTTTTACAATTACAAATACCTCCAATAAGGGTGTACTATAGTTTTTGATAATAGAAGAGGCTACTTTGGTATTGGGAATAATGATATTGTTGTTGGTTTGCTCTCTCAATAAAGTATTTCGCCAAGTAATATCTTCGATGATGCCCTCTTGACCATTCTCTAACTGTATAAAATCGCCTTGCCGCAGCCTGCGTCCAGCAATAACATTTAAGCCAGCAAAAAGATTTGCCAAAGTATCTTGCAGGGCTAGTGCAACCGCCAACCCACCTACGCCAAGGGCCGTGATGATAGGTGTAATGGAAATACCCAACTGCTGCAATACAAATACAAAACCGAGTATAAAAATAGTAATTCGGGTAACATTGATAAAAATAGAGCTACCAGGAAACGCACCCTCTGACCTACCTGGCAATAACTTTACAAAACCTACCGCTATGCGAGCAATCACAATAGTTACTAATAGCACAATAACTACCATAGTACATTTAGTAATCTTTGTATGAATGGCTTCTGGTAGTGATAGCTCTAGCGTTGCGAAATAAATACCCAACGCAATGATAATGTATTTTAAAATATTTTTAATGGCAGCAATAAATATATCGTCGCCTTCCCACTCGGTGAACGAGGCTATCTTTTGTAACTTTTTAAGTACGATTTTATCTACAAAAAAAGCAAAAATACAACTACCCAATACCGTAAAAATAGGCGCTATAAAAGGTTGAATGGTGCCAATAATTGTAGAATAATCCATCTGAAGGTATTGATTTAAAAAATCAAAGTTACAGCTTCTATAGAATTTTGCCTATCATTTTTTATACGCAACAATTCAACTACTTTTACAACACCAATTAAACTAAAGGCATGACTACCCCCCAAGGAGAAGTATTGATAAAACTAGTATCGACACCAATGCCTTTTGGCAAATTTAAAGGCGTATTGCTTTGCGATTTACCAGTAAGTTACCTAGAGTGGTTTCAGCGAAAAGGTTTTCCTGCTGGTACACTTGGTATGTGGCTAGCCACTATATATGAAATAAAAATAAACGGACTTGAAGATTTGCTAAAACCGTTGAAAAAGATGAAATGAGTAGTTGATTTTGTTGAACTATACAGAATTTATAATAAAGCAACAGTAATTTACTAAACACCTGTATATAAATACTATCATACAATATGAATAAGGACATACTAATTCAATCTATTAATATCAAAGATAAACCCGAAATATTAGTAGCCGAACATCAATCTGTCACTACCTCATTCAAGAAAGAGAGTATTGGCAAGCAATCTATTTTTTTAACCAAAACGGGTTTTCTGGGCGATAGCGTTTCTCATAAAGCTGTTCATGGTGGCAATGATAAGGCTATATGCTGTTATAGTGCCGTTCATTTTCCTTATTGGCATGCACAACTTGGTCTCGATTTTGTGCCTGCGGCTTTTGGCGAAAATCTTACCTTGGAAGGTGAAAACAGTATCGAAGAAAAAGTTTTTATTGGCGACAGATACCAATTGGGAGAAGCCATTGTAGAAGTGTCAGAACCTCGAGGTCCTTGCTATATTATTGGTATAAGGCACAACTACAAACCATTTCCCAAGCTATGCCAAGATACTGGATATACTGGATTTTATCTTAGAACTATCGAGGCAGGAAAGGTAAATGTTGAAGATGGTCTAAAGCATATTTATTCTCATCCCGAGAAAATATCAGTCATGATGGTAAATAAGATTCGTTACCACGACACAAAAAACTTGCAAGAATTGCAAAGGTTGGTAAATTTAAAAGAACTCACATTAGAATGGCGAGAAAAATTTGAAGTATTACTAAATAAAATCAATTCATAACTCATCATTCATCACTTACTCCACCGTCTTCCTAAAAACCTGCAAATGTCCAAACATGCTGAGAAAGCAGTTTGCATTCCACTCATGGCCACCAGGGTATTCGGCATAGATGTAGGGAATTTTATATTCTTCTAGCATGTTGCGAAATTGGTGGTTGGTTTTGTATAGAAAATCCTCTCGACCTACTTCCACAATTATAGCGACATCTTTTCTGGCTTTTATTTTATTAATCAAATTGAAGCAACTGTTCAGGTGATAGCTTTCTTGGTTTTTCCAATACGAACCTAATACAGGAAGAGGAAAGGCTGCATCGTCCCAGTTCAAATCTTGTACACCTGTAGCAAGGTTCAGCACCCCTGCACGATTTATGGCCACCGAAAACGTTTCAGGATAGCGGCACAGCAAACTTACTGCACCATAGCCACCCATGCTGAATCCCGCTAAAAACCTACCTTCACGTGTGTTGGTAGTGCGAAAATTTTGATCTATAAATTTGGGAATTTCTTCACCCACATAAGTTGCAAATTTGGCCATGCTATCTAATGGTGAATCTATATAAAAGCTATTGCCCGTAATGGGTGTGACAATGATGACTTGAAACAATTCTGCCATTTCTAATATCTTGGTAGCGGGGTTGTTTAAGCTACGAATACCTTGTTCATTCAGCGGTTGTCCATTGACCCCATGAAGCAAATAAACAGTAGGGTATTTGAGTTTGGAAGTCTCATATTTGGTGGGTAAAAATACCAGTACAGGCATTGATTTATTTAAGGCTGTACTTTGAATTGTTTTGCAAATTCCATAATTGTAGTTGGCTTCTTGCACTACATAACCATTGTCTTTTTTCGGTTTTGCAGTCTGACCATAACCTACAAGGCTTACAAACAGTGTAGCTACAAAAATCACAGCGAATTTCTTTTTCATATATTTTATTTTTTTATTAACAAACCTAATTCAACATTCAACATTCATCACTCATAACTCAAACACTCACCTCATCTACCAAATATAAAATTGATTCGTAATTTTTACCCACCCCATCAGAGAGGGCAATTTCACAGGTTTTTGCAGAAGAATAGTAACCGTCGTATTGCATTTGTTTTACTTCGCTTGACTCGTGAGCCACGGCAGATGTCGTAAGTTTGGGATATAGAAAACCTCTATCGCCCGCCATACCGCAGCAATTGGCAGCGTCTGGCATAGTAAATTGTGTGGAGCAAGCCTTTCCTATGGTTTTTAGTTTGGCAAGGTTGCCTAGTTTGGTGAGCGAACAAACGGGGTGAAACACTACGTTTTCTTTGGGTGCAGCGACATTTAATAGCGGCAACAATTGGTCAGCCAAATAATCTACACTGTCTAGAATTTTGATTTTAGACAGTCTGATTTGATTTTCTGGAGTCAAAAATTTATTGGCTTGAAGTAATGTGTAAGTGCAAGAGCTCACATCTAGTACCAGCGGTAGTTTGCCTTGCGCTGTCCATTCCCATGCCGCCGCCACGGTTTTGTTCATCATCAATTCGGCGGCGGGGTTAAAGCCTTTAGAAGAGAATACTTGCCCGCAACAATGCCCTTGAACTTTATCAGCTATTTTTACCTTTTGCCCTGCTTTGCCTGCAACACTAAGGAAAGTGTCTATAATATTTTTCTTTCCATATTCTGATGCTCCCATGGCTCTAGAGATACAAGTGGGCAAATACACCACGTCGGCATTGGTACTGCTTGTTTTAGGTAACTTGGCTGGGGCTGTTAGGTGCAAACTCCACAATGGAAATGGAGGAATTATTTTCTTAATTAATAAAGTAAAATTGGTCATGGTATTTTTACCAAATACTTTATTGACGCCAGTACCAAAGCGTATGGCAAATTTGACCAAAGACTCTACCGTATAGAAATTTTTTGAAACTAACAGTGCAATTTTATTGGCCGTTGGCGAATGGTTTTCTTTTCTCAATCTTTTTACCAGTTCCCCGGTATTGATGTCAACAGGGCAGTCTGTAGCACACATACCATCTACAGCACAAGTGTCTAGCCCATCGAACTGGTATTCTTCTACTAGTTTTTTATAATTTACAGTGTCAGATTTTGACTTCATAGTCGCCAATGCCCTACGTACCACTATTCTTTGGCGAGGGGTAAGTGTGTAGTCACGGCTGGGGCAGCTTCGTTCGCAATAGCCGCACTCTATACACTTGTCTACCTCTGCCTCTACAATGGGCATGGATTTTAAATTTTTCAAATGTGCCAATCGGTCTTCGTTGATAATAACCCCAGGGTTTAGGATGCCATTGGGGTCTAGCACCTGCTTTATTTTTTTCATGATGGCATAAGCATCACCACCCCATTCTGTCTCTACAAATGGAGCCATATTGCGACCTGTACCGTGTTCTGCCTTCAATGTGCCTTGGTATTTGTTCACTACCAACTGCACTACATCGTCCATGAATGCTTGGTAGCGAGTAACATCAGTAGGCGTATTGAATGATTGAGAAACCACAAAATGAATATTTCCATCTTTGGCGTGGCCAAATATGATACCGTTGTCGTACCCATGCTTGTCAAACAAAAGTTGTGTGTCCACCACCGCATCTGCTAACCTGTCTAGTGGGAAAGCAATGTCTTCAAGCAATACCGTAGTACCTTGTTTGCGTACTGCACCTACAGATGGGAACATTCCTTTGCGAAGTTTCCATAAAAAATATTGTTGGTAAGCGTCTGTAGTGAAGCTAGGAATGTGAAGTAGGCTTAGCTCTGAAAAATATTTGCTTGCATGCGATAGTTTTCTTTCCAATTCTTCTTGCGTATGTGCTTGGTACTCGCAAAGCAATGCTGCTGCACCTTCTGGCAAGTTTTTTAGTTCATCTGGTACTCCCTTAATCATCTCAATCGACCGCAATGCTGGCCTATCCATCAACTCCAGTGCGTCGGCTTTTGAATCTATCAACGGCAGTATAGCTGAACAGGCTGCATGAATGGTTTCGAAATATAAAAGACCAGTAGATTTGAATGGAAGGTCAGCAACTGTTTCCATCACTGCCTCTGCAATGAAGCCCAGTGTGCCTTCTGCACCTATCATCAGGTGAGCCAGAATGTCTAGCGGATGCTCATAATCTATCAAAGAATTTAACCCATAGCCCACCGTATTTTTAAGTTGGTATTTGCTGCGAATTTTATTAAGCAATGGTTCATTGCTTAATACCTCTAGCCGCAAGCCCATTAAACACTCGGCTACAGTTGGGCATTGGTCTAAGAATAAATTATAATCGCTTGGATTTTCAGTAGAGAAAACTTGTCCGTTTGGAAGAATTATTTTAATGTATTTGAGCGTATGGTAAGAGTTTTGGCTTACCCCACAGCACATGCCACTAGAGTTGTTAGAGAGAATGCCGCCCATCATGGCCGAGTTAATGGAAGAAGGATCGGGTCCCATTTTCATTCCATATTTTTTCAAGGAAAGATTTACCCAAGAGCCAATAACACCTGGCTGTGTACGTACTTGCTTGCCTTCCATTTCTGGTTTTACACTTCGCCAATGTTTTCCCAAATCAACGAGAATGCCATCGCTTATGGCTTGCCCCGAAAGGCTAGTGCCCCCACAACGAAAAGTCATGGGCATTTTAATGTCATTGCAAAGTTGAAACAAATCTTGAATCTCTTTTTCTGAAATCGGCAGCACCACGGCTTTAGGCGTAAGGTGATAAAATCCTGCATCGCTAGCGTAAGCTGTTACATCTATCAATCTATCTTTGATGCGGTCAGGTGCTATGAATTTTTCTAAATTATTTCTAAGATTCATGGGGGTTTGAGAGGGTAATCATTGATTAATAACACTAAAAATAGTATCATTGTTATCGGCTGCAAATCGAATACTACTAATGAATAAAATTAAATCAAAAAATCAAAGATTGATAATGCGCCTAGCATATTTTCTGTTGCTGGCGTCTTTATTGGTTTTTGGTAGTTGTAAATCGTCAAAGAAAAACAAGGAAAATAAGCACAACCACCCATCGGTCAAGAAAGAGAAAGAGAAAAAGAAAGATAGAAAATCAGCCGAGGAAATTAGCGATAAAGCCAGTAAAGTGATTAAAACTGCTCGTTCGTACATTGGTACTAGCTACAAATATGGTGGAACTACACGTGCAGGCCTCGATTGTTCAGGGCTAATGTTGCTTTCGTTTAAAAGTATAGACTTGCAACTGCCTCGCAATTCGGAAGAGCAAAGCAAAGTGGGGGAACCAGTAGCAGTAAAAGATTTGAAGGCTGGCGATTTATTGTTTTTTTCTGATAAAAAAGGTCACAAAAAAATATCTCATGTGGGTTTAGTAACAGAGGTGCGAGATGAGGATAATATTAAATTTATTCATTCTACTACCAAGCTAGGCGTCGTTGAAAACAACCTCAAATCTGAAATTTACTATCCTATTTTTTTAAAGGCGGTGAGGGTGTTTTGAGTTTTTTGATGAAGATTTATAGTAGATTTGGTAGAATAATTTTGTTAGTTTGATAATCATTACAATAACTTAATTTTTAATTATGATAAATCCAGATTTTCTTCGAGCTATTCCTTCTGTAATTGAGATTTTAAAAAAAATAAAGTAAAAGAGGCTTAGCTTTTTGGGTCGGTTGTTACGGAAAAATTCAGTACGAATAGTGATGTAGATTTTGTAATTAATTTTCAAGAAAATCTTCCTCTAGTTGAAACGGGAGAATTATGGTGGAATTTGCATGATAGCTTAAGAGAAAGCCTAAATCGAGAAATTGATTTAGTGTCAGAAAAAGCATTAAAAAATCCTTATTTTATTAATGAAATCAACGCTACAAAAGTAAAAATTTATGGATAATGAAATTAAAAAATTATTGTATAATATTTTACATTACCGGTGCTTTAGGTGTAGAAGGTGGTAGCGATTCATTTGGAATTTCGATTTATCCAAACCCAAGTAAAGGTAATTTCCAAGTTAATATTCCAGAAACAGTACAAGGATTGTCACAAATAAAAGTGCTTTCTAGCAGCGGTTCTTTAGTAGCAGAATCTGCGGGAAAAATAGTCATGAACAATTTTGACATATCTAACTTGAGCAAAGGAATATATGTAGTAAAAGTTATTCATGAAGGTGGTACTACTACCAAAAGATTGACTGTTTTATAGCCACTGCAATAATTTTATAGATTTACAATAGAGGCTGTCCATGGATGGCCTCTATTCATTTTTTAAAGGCAATTAGGCAATAACAATTATCACTAAAATTATATTATGGATAACTTATTCAATATTATGTTTGGATTATGAAATATTATTTTATTTTTGCGAAATAAACAAAACAAGTTACACTATGTACTGGACATTAGAATTAGCTTCATATCTCGAGGATGCACCTTGGCCTGCGAGCAAAGACGAATTAATAGATTTTTCAGTAAGATCGGGTGCACCGATGGAAGTGGTAGAAAACCTACAAGAACTGGAAGACGATGGGCAACCCTTTGAAAGCATCGAAGAGATATGGCCCGATTATCCTACTAAAGATGATTTCTTCTTCAATGAAGACGAATATTAAAAATTTCTAACCATTGCTGGTTCGCTTTAATAGCAAAGCCTCAGCTACTAGCAAATCTTCGGGAGTTGTGACTTTAATATTTTCATAACTCCCATTGATTAAATTTATTTTTAACCCCATATTTTCAACCACACTGGCATCATCGGTAAAATTGTTAGCATCACTGTTTGTTTTTTCAAAAGCATTTTTCAGTTGTGCTACTAAAAATGTTTGAGGTGTTTGCACCAATTGATAATCATCTCTATTCACCGAAATGTTTTCGCTTCCCGATATTTTACGCACCGAATCTTTGAGCGGCACGGCAACTATTGCATTTCCTTTTTCTAGTGCGGTGGTATAGCTTTCGGCTATGATATTGGAGCTTACTAATGGCCTTACTCCATCATGTATTGCTACTAGTCCATCATTTCCGACTACGTGCAACAAACCATTTTTTACCGATTCAAACCTATTGCTACCTCCTAGGGCAATATCAATGGTAGAATATTCAAAATCATGTTCTAAACACAATTTTTCCCACATTGTCATTTGATTTTGTGGTAACACCAAAATAATTTTTACAGATTTATTCCAGTTGCGAAAAGCATCAATTGTATGCATAAGAATAGGTTTACCAGCAATAGAAAGAAATTGCTTAGGTATATCGCTATTCATTCGGGTACCGCTGCCGCCCGCCACAATAATGGCATATAAAGGAGTTGAAATCATTAATATCAATAAGGGCTATAAACTATCAAAGCCCAAATCATTTCTTGCTTTGGGCTTTGACAGTATTAAATAAACTATACTATTAAATAATTAGCATGGCATCACCATAGCTGTAAAATCTGTATTTTTCTTTGATAGCAAGTTTATATGCTTTCATAATCAAATCGTATCCACCGAAGGCACAGGTCATCATCAATAGGGTAGATTCTGGCATGTGAAAATTGGTAATTAACGCATTGCCAATTTTAAATTCGTAGGGTGGAAATATAAATTTATCAGTCCATGCATCGGTTGCCTTCAACCTATTGTTGGCCGAGGTAGATGATTCTATAGATCGCATGGAAGTAGTGCCCACGGCACACACTCGTTTTTTAGCATCCAAAGCTTTATTTACTTTGTCGGCAGTTTCTTGATTAATGATGAAATTTTCCGAATCCATCTTATGTTTCGTCAAATCTTCTACATCCACAGGGCGAAATGTACCTAGCCCCACGTGTAGTGTAACAGGTGCTATTTCTACACCTTTTATTTCTAGACGTTTCATTATTTGCTTAGTAAAGTGCAAGCCAGCGGTAGGTGCCGCCACAGCTCCTGTATGCTCTGCATAGATGGTTTGATACCTATCTTTATCCGATTCTTCGGCCTTACGTTTGATGTATTTTGGCAAAGGTGTTTCACCTAGCGAATCGATGGTTTTGTAAAATTGCTCATCTGTACCATCAAACAAAAATCTGATAGTACGGCCACGAGAGGTCGTATTGTCAATTACCTCGGCAACTAGTTCGCCATCACCAAAGTAAAGTTTGTTGCCTACACGTATTTTTCTTGCTGGATCTACCAATACATCCCAAAGGTGAGCTTCTTGGTTTAATTCTCTCAATAAAAAAACTTCTATTTTTGCACCTGTTTTTTCTTTATTCCCATACAACCTAGCAGGAAAAACCTTGGTATTGTTGATGACAAATACATCGCCTTCATCAAAATAATCAATGATGTCTTTGAAAATTTTATGTTCAATAGTACCCTTTGCACGGTCAACCACCATTAGCCTTGATTCGTCACGATTTTCTTGAGGATACATCGCCAACAATTCTGGGGGTAGCACAAGCTTAAATTCTGATAATTTCATTGGTTTTTATTTTTTTGTTTAATTGAAATCACAAAGGCATAATTCCTAAGTTTTAGTTACAAATTTGTTAATTGTAATTTCATAAGTTTAACATTACGGTATTAAATTGTTGCACTGCTTTTTTTACATATTACAGAGTGTTAAAGTTACTAAAATTGTAGGTGCTTAAAAAATTATATTTTCTACAGCTTTGATTATTGCTCATAGCCAAACGGCTATTTGTTTTTAAATTATTTTTACCCATTTTATTCTACAAATTTATATTTATTACAATTCATGGCAAGCAAAATCATCAAACCCACAGAAGTCAGTACTAATAAGCTCTCGCACAAAATAAAACCTGAGAAAATGACAGTGGTCGCTTGGCAATTTGCATTACGCAGACAGTTTGGGCAAGGCAATATTTTTGAAGTTAAAAATTTGGGGACAAAACCTGTCTATTCTGATTTTGACGTGTACAATGCCGAAACCGATAAACACTACAAAGTAGCCATTCGTAGCCAAGACAATTCCCTTAATTTTTGTACTTGCAACGATTTTAAGACCAATGGACTGAATACTTGTAAGCATATTGAATATGTACTGCATCAAATCAGAAATTACGCACCCTATCACAAAATACTATTGGCAGGCTACCAACCCGATTATTCTTCTATATACCTGAAATATGGAGCAGTGAGAGAGGTGAAAATAAAAATAGGTACGCAGGGCAAAGGAAAATTAGAAGCACTTGCTAAAAAATATTTCAATGTAGATGATACCTTGAAAGACACTGCCTACAGTCATATCAATGATTTGGTGCAGGAAGCAAAGCAAATCAACAATACGTTTCGTATTTACGACGATGCCATGGAATATATTATCGAACGTAGAGAAACCGAGCAGCGAAAACAAATACTAGAGGCTACTTTCGTAGAAGGTATTCATTCAAATTATTTCAAAAATCTCACCAATACTAATCTCTATGATTACCAAAAAATAGGGGCTATTTTTTTGGCCAAAGCAGGAAGAGCATTACTTGCCGACGATATGGGGCTTGGCAAATCGCTTCAAGCTATTGCCGCCTGCCAAATTTGGCATCGGTTGTTTGATGCTAGAAAAATATGGATAGTTTGCCCTAGGTCGCTTGTACTTTTTTGGAAATCAGAAATAGAAACACACACCACATTAATCGCTAAAATAATAGAGGAACATGAGCCGAATGCCTCTACAGTATTGGCAAGTAACAAATGGCTTTATACTATTGTTAGCTTTGAAACCATTGCCGATATGCCCGAATTGTTGCAAAGCATCGAGCCTGATGCCATCATCATAGACGAGGCACACCGTATCAAAAATTGGCCTACAGACATAGCAATGCCGATTAAACAAATAAAATCGAAATACATCATCGCTATTTCTGCAACTCCATTGGATAGGCAGCTAGAAGAACTTTATGGTGTGATGCAGTTTATAGATATTTTCAAACTAGGGCCTCGCTACCAGTTTATGTACAACCATCAAACGCTAGATAAAGAGGGCAATGTAACTGGATATAAAAATCTACAACACATTAAACTGATGTTGACTGATGTGCTACTACGCCGCACTCTGCCAGAGGTATTGCCACAGTTGCCAACTATTGTAGAGAAAAATCTATTAATGCCTATAAGTAAACCGCAGTATGAAATGCAGCGGGTACACCACGAACTATTGAAAAAATTGGTTGCCAAATGGCAATTGGCAGGTAAATTAGGAGAAACCGATAGACAACAACTGCTGATTCATTTACAGCAGCTACGCATGATTTGTACCAATACATTTGTAGCCGACCAGCAGACCAATAGTGGATTTAAGCTACAAGAATTGCTCTTTATATTGCAAAAAGCAAGTGTGTATTTACCCCAAAAAATAGTCATTTTTAGCCAATGGGAACGCATGACACGCTTAGTTGCTAAGGCACTTCACGAGCATAAATATCAGTTTCAATATATAGAAACCACTACTGCAAAAAAAGCTAAAGAACAATTAATACAAGCTTTCGCAACGTCTAAAGCCAACAGCATACTTCTTTGTACAGATAGTGGTATGGAAGATTTGAAAGTACCCCAGACCAGCCTACTTGTTAACCTAGACTTGCCTTTAACCCCCGATTTATTAGCATCTAGAATCGCTACCACCAATACTAATGGTGGGTTTATACAAATTGTAAATTTGATTTCTAGCCATTCTATAGAACAAAAATTATTTGAAATTTATCATAAAAAGTCTACTTCACAGAACCTACTTGCGCTAGGCGACAACATTATTTTTGCAAGCGACTTCCAGTTTGATTTGTTCATGAAAACCATAGAGCGATTGGTCGATTGGAAGGAAGAATGGGGCTACGCTATGCTAGAAAATGAGCAAAATAATATTGCAACTCAGAAAAAAAATACAGGAGAAGCTAGCCTACAGCTTTCTTTTTTTGAAAATATATGGGACAATACGACGCCTTCACACCCTACAGAAATAGTAAAGTCAAAGGCTTCAAAAACTATTTTTCCCAATACAGAACCAACTTCTTTGGAGCAATCAGAAGGGATAATTTCAGCACAATTATTGGAAAAATATATGGTTAAAGATGACCTTTCGGGGGCGATATTTTTAAAAATTCCCTTGACCGATATAAAGACACTAGACCAAATAAGTAAGGCAATAATGGAATTGAAAAAAATGGTAAAAAAAAGATAGTGGCGGTTGATGTATTTTAATTTTGTGAATTCTTTTC
Organism: Cytophagales bacterium; assembly: GCA_013297765.1. Taxonomy (GTDB): domain Bacteria; phylum Bacteroidota; class Bacteroidia; order Cytophagales; family Cytophagaceae; genus REBA01. The sequence goes on from JAAFID010000012.1 coordinate 14,448, forward strand.
TTCGAAATCAATAACTTCAATTATTTGGTCGTGTAGTATTGGTATTTTGTTTTTAATAACATCCCAAACAATTGAATAATTTATGCCTATATAATCGTGAATCAATCTATCCCTCATGCCAGCCATACTTTTCCAAGAGATTGAATTCCACTTAAGCTTAAAATCTGCGGGAATTTGTTTAGTTGCTTCACCTATTATTTCAAGACTTCTAACTACAGCTCTTTTTAAGGTTTCATCTTTTATAAAATTTTCTTTGTCAATGTTTTTATCAATTACATATAAAATATAATTTGTTTCATCTTTAATATGTTTTAAATATTCTATTGGATTTTTAAACATATAATACTTCTTTTAAAATTGTAGGTCCAATGTATGGACTTAAACCATTTTTAGTTACGACTTCAATTTTTTCATTTTTAAAAATAATTTCAAATATATCTACAACTGCCATAAAATTATCAAAATTTTCTTCACTTTGCTTGAAATCAATTAGTAAATCAATATCACTATTTTTAGATTGTTCGTTTCTTACATAAGAACCAAACAATCCTACATGCGTTACTCCAAATTTCGAAAGCTCGTTTTTATGCAATTTTAGTTGCGTAATGATGTGATTTTTCGTAGTCATTATGATTTTTTAATAAATATATAAAACAAAAATGATTTTAGATACCATCAATACTTTGATTGCAAATTTCAAATTTTAACATTGCACATTAAAAAAAAATCGGCTATGTTTGCAATTCAAATTATGAAAAGCAATAATACACATATTCTAGTCTTGGTAGCAGTCGCAAAGCGGTAGCCAAGGTTCGTTATGTTTAATTGATATTAAATCTGAACCATACCAGTTCAGATTTTTTTATTTTATACCCATTATGAAAATAGTAAACATCAGTGTCGCGCAACTTTTGGTCGTGGTCGCAAGGCTTCGAGTCGCTGTGCGTTGCTGAGAAATATTTTTACAAATTTATTTCTACCCAAGCCCAGCCATTCCGCTGGGCTTTTTTTTGCTCCTTTTGTCACCTTTAAACCCAATTTTATATGAACACGCATACCTTACAATCACACCTTACAGATGGCGAATTTAGCTTTGCCAACCGCATGCAATGTATCCCAAAATCTTTCATTAGAGAAATATTGAAAGTAACTGCCCAACCCGATGTAATCTCATTTGCAGGTGGATTACCCAATCCACAATACTTCCCTGTAGAGGCTTTGAAAAATGCGGCTATAAAAGTATTTGAGCAAGATGGTTGCAATGTATTGCAATATGCAGTTTCAGAAGGTTACAAACCTTTGCGAGAGTATATTGCTATGCGGTACAAATTGACGCAAAATCTAGACATAGATCCCGATGAAATTCTTATTACCAATGGTTCACAGCAAGGTATAGATTTAGCTGGAAAAGTTTTTTTGAATCCGCACGATAAAGTATTGCTAGAGTCGCCTAGTTATTTGGGGGCTATACAGGCATTTTCTGCTTATGAGCCTGAATTTATAACGGTAGATTTGCAAGCCGATGGCATAGATACCAATGCACTAAAAATGGTATTAGCAAATCAAAACATCAAATTGATGTATGCCATTCCCAATTTCCAAAATCCTACAGGTATCAGTTATAGTATTGAAAAAAGGATAGCGACTGCCAATTTGCTTAGCAATAGCAATACTATTTTAGTGGAAGACGACCCTTATGGAAGCATTGAATTTACTGGGAAACCGATGCCTTCTATTAAAAAATTTCTGAATAAGCAAACCATTCTATTGGGTTCATTTTCCAAAATTGCATCCCCAGGAATGCGGCTGGGTTGGGTAGCTGCCGACAAAAAAATCATTGCACAAATGATTGTAGCCAAACAAGCTACCGACCTGCATTCCAATTTTTTGTCGCAACGCATCATTTACCAATTTTTAATGGACAATGATTTGGAAACACACATTTCACAAATTAAAAATGCGTATAAGCAACAGCGAGATCAAATGCTGGGATGCATTCACAAGTATTTTCCCCAACAAGTGAAGTACATCACTCCTGAAGGCGGTATGTTTATATGGCTTACGCTACCACAGGGCTACAATGCTTTTGACCTCTTGCAAAAAGCAAGTGAACAGAAAATTGCTTTTGTACCTGGGGGCACTTTTTTCTTAGAAGGGAAAGGTCAAAATACCATGCGGCTAAACTACTCCAATACTGAAACACAACAATTAGAAGAGGGCATGAAAAAATTGGGAAGTATTTTGTGGGAGTGGATGAGGTGAAGTGAATCGCCGACCTAATAAATAGTATTTTATTAGGTCGGTTTCTTTAAAAAGAATGATTGTTATCACTTATCTGGTCTGTAAAAATACATAAATGCCTATTACAATCACCACCAACACTACAGACCCAATAATAGTGAGTTTTTTAAGTACAGTACTACCTTCGTTTTCTACGGTCATATCTACTTTGCCTCCTTCATGTGCGTATTTGTAGGTCAAGCCGTGCACTTTCTCTGGCAAAGGCAATCCTGTAGCGGCACTTACGCCAGCAATAATCAATACGGTAGTGGCAAAAAGAAATACCGCAAAATGCAGAAAATGTATGCTGCCATATTGGTACAAAAGACCACTGGTAATGATGTTTTTGTCAATCAATATTTCTACCAAAAATCGCATTGAACCCAATATAAATCCTGCTACCAAACCAGCAGACGCTCCTTTTTCATTGGCTTTGCTCCACAATATTGCCATAAGAAATATGGCCGTGATAGGTGGGGCAATATAGGCCGTAATACTTTGTAAAAATAAATACAAACTACCCGTGAGGGATTTGATAAATATGACCCAAATAATGGCAAATACCACAATAACAAAAGTCATTATTCTACCCACATTTACAATCATAAAATCATTAGCATCTGGATATATTTTTTTGTAAATGTCTAAAGTAAACAAGGTAGAGCAACTAGCAAATGCTGACGATAAAGAGGACATTATCGCTGCTAGAAATGCGGCTATGACCAATCCCTTGAACCCTACAGGCATTAATTCCATCAGTACAGTAGCATAAGCATCGTCGGGGCGAATATCTGGGTGCATTATTCTGGCAATAATGCCAGGAATCATAAACATGATAATAGGTGTCAATTTAAAAAAACCACTCAATACACTTCCAGCTTGTGCATTAGGCAAATCTTTGGCTACCAAATATTTTTGCACCATAAATTGGTCGGTACAATGGTACCAAATGGTAAGAATGGGAATGCCTAAAATAACTCCCGTCCAAGGAAAATTGCTACTGCTTGCAGCGTGTAGCAAATGCAAATCTTGAGCAGGAATACTATTTAAAATCACCTCAAAACCACCAATTTTATTTAGACCGATAATAGTAAGTACCATACCGCCCACCAACATTATCACACCCTGCACTACTGTAGTGTAAACCACGGAAGTAAACCCTCCTGAAATGGTATATATACCCGTAATGATAACGAGGCAAATAGAGGAAGTATATACATCTATACCAGCTATTTTTTCTAAAAATATAGCTCCTGCCAATAGCATGATAGATATCTTGGTAAGAATGTAGGCAAAAATAGATCCCACACTCAGGTAAAAGCGACAAAAATAATTGAAGCGTTTTTCTATAAATTCAGGCATGGTAAATACATGGTTTCTGATATAGTACCGCCCAAATGTCCAGGATAGCAAAACACAACTTAATGCTCCTAAAAGTTCAAAATTTAGATTGCCTATACCGTTCATAAAGCCAGTTCCTGCAAGGCCTATTATATGTTCGCTAGAAATATTTGTGGCAAACAACGATAGCCCCACCATACCCCAACCAAAATCTCGCCCCCCGAGAAAATATTCAGTAGAATTTTTTTGTGAATAAGTGTATTTAAGACCTATTGAAAAAATAATTAAAAAATACAGTGACACCACTATTATATCTATTGCTTCAAAATTCATATTTTATATTATGAGGGAATATTGGTGTAATTGAGATTTATACTATTATTTACTAAAGAATTGAATTTCTGATTCGCAGTAGCTTTGCTAAAAGATTTTCTAGCAAATCCAATTGCAACATATTGGCACCATCAGATTTTGCCTCCCAAGGCCTAGGATGTGTTTCTATAAACAAACCATCGGCACCAACTGCTATAGCTGCTTTGGCGATGGTTTCAATCAATTCTGGCTTGCCACCCGTTATGCCCGATGCTTGATTGGGTTGTTGCAAAGAATGCGTACAATCCATCACTACAGGTACGCCAGTATTTTTCATTTCAGGAATATTTCTAAAATCGACCACCAAATCAGAATACCCAAAACTATTGCCACGATCGGTAAGTATCACATTTTTATTGCCGCAAGCATTGATCTTTTCTACTGCAAATTTCATCCCTGAGCCCGATAAAAATTGACCTTTTTTTACATTCACTACTTTTCCTGTTTCGGCAGCGGCCATCAGCAAATCTGTTTGCCTACATAAAAAAGCAGGTATCTGCAACACATCTACATATTTTGCAGCCATAGCAGCATCGCTACTTTCGTGTATATCTGTAATGGTGGGAATATTATATTTTTCGCCTATTGCCTTCAATATTTCTAGTGCTTGCACATCGCCCATGCCTGTAAATGAATCGAGTTTGGTACGGTTTGCTTTTTTAAATGATCCCTTAAAAATGAGGGGAATTTGAAGTTTATTTGAAATTGAATTGAGTTTTTCTGCAATTTCATAAGCCATGGATTCGTTTTCTATGGCACATGGACCAGCAATTAAGAAAAAATGCTGGTGCGAAGTATGTTTTAGTTTCGGAACTGTAATCATATAAAATAAAAAGTAACTTTAAATCAATCAGGATTTCTTTGAAAAAAATCCACCGCAAATATCAAAATATTTTTAATGTAATATAGATACTCTGCCACTATTTTAATGGAGGAACTAAAAAATAATAAATTATAATTTGATGGTAACGAATTATATGTCATTCGCTTGTTTTTCTATGAATGATCAATATTTTTCTCACATAAACAAAATTTATTAATTAATAATCAATACTATATTTATTTACACCATTAAATTAATGAAAAAAAATATTAGATTTTTTATAAATTTGCTTGTAATGATGTAACATTTTTTTATTTTTACGTTTAAAACAGAAATATTTTTTACATAAATCATCAATATTATGGAAACTAGGACAAGAGAAAGATTAAGAGAAAGAGATAGAATGAGAGGTAGTGACGAAACTAATGATAACGGTGGCAATGGCAAAAGTAAGAAAGGCATTATCATAGCAGTTATTTTTTTAATGCTAATCGCCAATGGTATTTTTATTTATTTTCAAGTAACTAAAAATGATGAGTTGCTCAATGAAAAAGAGCTTACAATAGAGCAACAAAAAGCAGAAATGGAAAGAACTAAAGCAGAGTTGCAAACTGCAATAGCTGAATTGGAAACTAAAAAAGCTGAATTATCAAAACTCGGTGCCGATACTATGGCATTGCATAATGAACTAGTTCGTGTGAAAGCCAATATGAAAAACAGAAGCACAGATAGCTATAAAGGAGCATATCTGAAACTGAAAAAAGATCTAGAAGATTTAAGAGCGATGGCTACTGTTTATGAGAGTGAGATTAAAAAATTAAGAAGTCAAGTCGATACCCTGCAAAAAAATAATACAAGATTAAAAGGAGAACTATCTGCTGCAGAAAGAGCAAAACAAGAAGCATTGGCACTAAAGCAAGCAGCAAACACCCAAGTGAAAGCAGCAGCAGAAACTATTAAAGGTGCTTCTTCATTAAAAGCTGAAAATATTCAAACATTTACATTGAGTGCAAAAGGAAAAGAAAAAGAAGGTGGTGAGTACAAAGTAAAAGACATTGATTTAATGCGTGTTTCTTTCATATTGCCAGAAAACAAATTGGCCAAAACAGAAGGTAAAGAAATAATTCTTAGAATTATAGAACCAGATGGTGGTGCATTGTTTGATTTGGCTACAGGTGGTGGCAGTTTCTTATTCAATGGCAAAGAAATTTTTTACACCCAAAAGCAAGATATTCTGTACGATAAAAAAAGTCAGCAGGTAACTTTTGACTACAAAAAAGGCAATCCTTACAAACCAGGTAGCTACAATATAGAGGTGTATGCAGAAGGTACTAAAATAGGAGAGCATTCTTTTAACGTTCAGTAAGTTCCTCTATTTAAAATTAAAAAAGCCATGATTTCGGAAATCATGGCTTTTTTAATGGTTTACTATCATAGTTGATAAAGGGTGTTTTTTACTTTTAGTTTATAGGCTAGCTAGATAGTTTATAATAAGAATTGCTCTCCTATAACAACTTTACTATTAAAATATCAATTAGTTAACCTAAAAAAGTCATTCTGCTTAATACTAAGTATTTGGATTTAATGTTAAGCTCTACTTTAGGTTTTAATATTGCTATATTTATCTCTTAAACTAAAATATTCTAGATTAATTTAGCACATAAACCACAATAGCCTACCAAAGGGAGGCTATTGTGGTGATTATACATAAATATACATCTATTTCTTTTTGACGGTAGCTAATGCTTCGATAGGTATTTCAATCATCACTTCATCCCAAGCCATCAGCATATTTGCTCCCTTATCTGTATCTTTAAATAAAATAGAAAAAGCCTCTACCGTTGATTCTATTTTTACAGTTTTTATTTCTACTCTTAATACATCTTTTTCTTTGTTATAGCTGTATGCACCCCATTGATCTAAATCTGAATTGAAAATTACCGTCCATTTGTCTTTTTCTGGAATGGTAAATAAGCTGTATGTACCCGCTTTTAGAGGTTTACCCGCTACCATTATATCTTTATAAATTTTGATTTCAGTAGCTTCATTAGCTCCAGTACGCCATACTTTGCCATAAGGCTCTAGCTCGCCAAAAACTACTCTTCCTTTTTTCTGTGGGCGACTGTAGATAACTTTTGCTAAAGGCTGCTTATCTTTGCCCTTTACCAAAGCAATATCTACAGGGCTAGCATCTAAATCTGGAAACTTTTGTGCTAATATCTGTGTCGAAAAAAACGTGCAGAATGCAGCAATAATAAGGCATTTCATGGGTGTATTGTTTAATTTATGTAGAAAATTTGATACATTAAAATCAGAGTATTAACAACTGATTTTAATATTTGTTTCTAAATTTACAAATTGTTCTTCACATCCATATAATTTATAGCTTTGTTTATAAAAAAATAATCAAAATTTCAGTTTGCTCTTTTTATCAATAAAAAATTATTTAATTTCAAATACTTATGAAGATTTTATCTTACATCACTACAATTGGTGTATTTGCCATAGCTACGCTAGTTTCGAGCTGTAAAAAAACAGAGGAAGTGGTGCCACCACCAGCCATAGGTGCGGTAGCGAAAATAGGTTATATAAGTAGCAGCACTACCATACAAAACGGTGATTCGGTGAAAATTTGCTGGGCAGCGGTAAAAGGTGGCAGCGAATTAGCTACAAGTACTGTTACACTTAATGGAGTTGCTTTTGTAGGTTTTAATGGAGGGCAAGCAAAGAGTATGAATGACAATCAGAAAATTGGCTATACCGACGAGATACAATTTAAGCCTAATGCCACTGGCGATTATAATTTTAGAATTACAGCAGCAGATGGAAAGTCGGCTTCTTTCACCATCACCGTTGTGGTGCCTAGAACGTTGAAAGAAATAAAGTCACAAACATTAGGCACCAATGCAGCTACTTATTTTTCCTCGAGTACAGGCTTGGTGTATCAAGAGTCGGATTTTATGGCAAACAAAAACAAGATTGACATTACATTTGCTCAAACTGGTACAGTCGCAAAACCTATATTATTACTAATGTCTTCTGCACAACGTAGCTTTGAGGGGCTATCTACAGGTACAGGAGGTAGTAGTAATTATTTCAAAAAAAGTATGCTGAGTTACGATTCGCTTACTGCACCTCAAATAAACCAAATAAATACCTTTCTTTCGACCCAAAAAATTGAAATAACGAAAGGTGGTATTTATGAATTTGTAAATGCCTCAGGCAATAAAGGTTTGATTAAAGTCAATGATATAGCCCTAGATTCTGCTGGGATAAATACCACTATCAATATTGCTATTAAAGTGCAGCAGTAAGTTCATTACGGATTAAATTTACAAAATTCCATATTTCAAGAATCAATTCTTGAAATATGGAATTACTGATTTATTTATTATTCAAACAAAGTGCCTGTACGGCTTGGCGGCACTATTTTTAAATGTTTGTAAGCTAGTTCTGTAGCCTCTCTACCTCTTGATGTTCGCTTAATATAGCCCTCTTGAATTAAGAATGGTTCGTACACTTCTTCTATAGTTTCTGCCTCTTCGCTGCATGCAGTAGCAATGGTAGTAAGACCAACTGGCCCACCTTTAAATTTTTCTATAATGGTCAGCAATATTCGATTGTCCATTTCGTCTAACCCATTGTAATCTACATTTAGAGCATCAAGGGCTATTTGTGCTATACTCATCGTGATGGTTCCGTTTCCTTTCATTTGTGCAAAATCTCTTGTACGTCGCAGTAAATTGTTGGCAATACGTGGCGTACCTCTACTGCGGCGGGCTATTTCAAAAGCAGCTTGTTCTTCTATTGGTGTTTTTAATATGGCAGAAGAACGTTTGATAATACTGCACAGCAACTTTGCATCATAATATTCTAGTCTAGCATTGATGCCAAATCGAGCCCTCAATGGTGATGTAAGTAGCCCTGCACGTGTGGTTGCACCTATCAGGGTAAATGGATTAAGTCCAATTTGCACAGTACGTGCATTTGGGCCCGAATCTAGCATAATATCAATGCGGTAATCTTCCATGGCCGAATACAAATACTCTTCTACCACAGGGTTTAACCGATGAATTTCATCAATAAACAGTACATCGTTTGTGGCTAAGTTGGTGAGCAAGCCCGCCAAATCTCCAGGTTTTTCTAATACTGGCCCAGAAGTAATTTTGATGCTCGACATTAATTCATTGGCAATGATATTAGAAAGCGTAGTTTTTCCTAAACCAGGTGGGCCGTGGAGCAGTACATGGTCTAGTGCCTCGCCTCTTTGTTTTGCAGCCCCTACAAAAACTTTTAGATTTTCTAAAATTTTATCTTGGCCAGCAAAGTCATCAAAACTTAATGGCCGCAAAGCACGCTCTACTTCTTTCTCTGTCGATGACAGTTGCTCTTCATCTGCACTCAAATAATCTTCTCTCATAATTAAAATCCATTTAGCTGGTAAATAATTATTTTGTTTTCATCGCCAAATTAAGTCTTTTATTAGCTTCCTCCCAATTGACAACATTCCAAAAAGCAGCAATATAATCGGATCTTTTATTTTGATATTTTAGATAATAAGCATGTTCCCAAACATCTAGTGCCAATATAGGGTAACCTTTATCATCAGCAATATCCATCAAAGGATTGTCTTGATTGGGGGTAGAGCATATTTTTAGTTTCCCATCGGCATAGATAAGCCATGCCCAACCTGAGCCAAACCTAGTTTTAGCAGCATCATTGAATTGATTTTTCATTGCTTCCATATTGCCAAAATCTTTTTCTATTGCTTTGGCCAAGGTAGAAGATGGTGAACCTCCTTTGGCACTTAGCAGTGACCAAAACAGACTATGGTTGTAGTGCCCTCCACCATTGTTGCGTACAGCAGTATTGTACTTGCTTACATCGGTACATATTTGCTCTACTGTTTTTCCCTGCAAATCTTTATTTGCTTCTACTTCTTTATTAAGGTTCTTGATGTAAGCCGCATGGTGTTTGTCATGGTGTATTTCCATCGTTAGCTTATCAATATGGGGTTCCAATGCATCTAATGCAAAGGGTAGGGCAGGAAGTTCAAAATTGGTAATTGCATCTTGCAACATATAGCCTTGGCTAGAGGTACCAAGTACTGCACCAGTAGCAACTACTGCCCCAGTTGCCAATATCGATTTGTGAATAAATTCTCTTCTACGCATCATGGTTTATGGATTTTGATTTGGCAAAAATTAACGAAACAAACTGATAAAAAAAATTTATAAATCAGGTAATGCAAAGTTTGTAGTATTTAGAGAAATCGAATAGCACAAAAATGAGTGCAAGAAATATGCAAAGTATTTGTACTTTGTATGCTAACCTACTTGTTATATTTAAAGTGTATGTTCAATATTTGAATTCGTTTTTTTATTCATCGAACATTCTTCTATTTTTGATTATTATTGCCAATTTTGATTTATGAGTGAAATAGATTTTTATATAAAAAAACTGCAAGACTTAGAGCCACGTGGTGAGTGGAAAGATGTTTTTAGTCTTAGTTTTGATAAAGTGTATGAGGTAATATATCAATCAATGTATTTGCGAAGAAATTTCTACATTGAAGAATTGAAGAAATATGCAGAAATACTTTTAGACTTGCCTTTTTCGCTAGACGACGACGAACGACTAGCATTTAGGCGCAATCAAAAGCATATTATTGATCTATTGTATTTGGTAAAAACAGAGAATAAAAAAATATGCGTAGTACATGGTAGAGATACTGCTATTGCAGATAAGATATCGGCAATATTAGGTAGAGTGAAGTTGGATTATATTTCTTTAGATTTTCAAAGCAAAGAAGAAAAAAATATAGTACAGTTTGTAGAAATTGCCAAAACATGCGATTTTGCCGTTATTGCTCTTATGGCCGACGATGCTTCACGGTCGCTTACTGGTGAAGGGGTTGTCACCAATAGGGTCAGTGAAAATGTTTGGTTTCAATGTGGTTTTTTTCTTTCTCAAATAGGTAAAAAGAATATCATTGTAGCTTTTCAAGAAAATACAATCCTTGATACCCCTATTGACATAAATTTGTTTGAGACATTTGTGATTGATAAAGCTGGTTCATGGAAAAAAACCATGCTTGAGTTAATGGCTAAAGATGGCCTACATATTGAAGAAGAATTAAAAAATAAAGTAATAAACTAAAGTACAGCATTAATCGAGGTTTTAGACCTAGTGAAAGAATCAAACCTACATTTGAGTAATAAAATAGTATATAGGTGTAGTATTTTATTAAAATGTGTTTAAATTTGAAAAACTTAACAAATTACAGAATGACAAAGGCAGAATTGATTACCATTATTTCAGAAAAAACAGGTATTGATAAAGGCGATGTAAGCCTAACCGTAGAAAGTTTTTTCACCGTTGTTAAAGATTCTATGGCCGATGGAAATGATATTTTCATCAGAGGTTTTGGAAGTTTTATTAACAAGAAAAAAGCTAGAAAAATCGGTAGAAATATCACTAAGAACACGGCCATCGTGATTGATGAGCATTATGCTCCGAAATTTAAACCTTCACCAGAGTTTGTCGATTTGATTAAGGCAAGTGATAAAGTGAAAGCAAAAAAAGAGCAGCCTAAAAAATAATTGAAATAATTATTAAATTAGCCACTGTCAATTCGATTGTGGCTTTTTTTGTTGATATATCTTTATGGGTTTTAACCTTTTTTCATGTACCTATAAAATTGATTACTGGTTCTTATTTTAAATTGGCATCTTAATTTATCATATTTTTTTTTAAATGTTCAAACCTTTCAAAACGATTGATTGTAATCGTGATTTTTTTTTTTGAATTTAGCACTTTGCTATTATTATATTGAAATACTTTAAAAGTATTTCAAAGCTATTAGAGTTATTTTAAAACTAACATTTATTGAGTTAATACTATGAGTAAAAGAACAAGTCATATTATTGTGTTTTTAGCTGGTGCCGCAGTAGGTGCGTCCTTGGGCATACTTTATGCACCCGACAAGGGCTCTAATACTAGAAATAAATTGAGTTTTCAATTGGATAAATATAGAGCCAAATTGAAGGAAATGATTGAACAATTGGCTAATGAAAAAGATGCCGCCTTCTCGACTGCTAAAGTGGAGGGGCATAAAGTGATATCTGAAACAAAAAACAAAGCAGAACGCTTGCTCGAAGATGTAGACGACCTTATTAACCAAATAAAAAATAAAGAAAAAACACACGAAAGCTAGTTTATCCATTAATCTTAATGCAATAACGCAATGAAATCAATATCTATGCTATTACTGGCTACAGCAACTTTACTTTATAGCTGTCAAGAAAATAAAAAGCCACTAGAACTGAATGCCACCATTAAAGACACCAATGCTGCAGTGGTAGAGAATGATACTACTAAAAAAACATTGGAAGCAACTACCATCGAATTTATAGAATCGGAACACGATTTTGGAACAATAAACGAAGGACAAATAGTAGAGTACGATTTTAAATTTAAAAACACAGGAACTCATCCTTTGGTAATAGCTGATGCTAAGGCTTCTTGCGGATGTACCATACCAGAATGGACAAAAGATCCTGTATTGCCAGGAAAAGAAGGCACTTTGAAAGTAAAATACAATAGTACAGGTAAAGATGGTAAGATTCATAAAACAGTGAGTGTTTTTGCTAATACAACTCCAGAAGTAACTACGATAGACATCAATGTCGTGGTAAAAGCAAAAGATACCTCTATGGGGCCTATGAAAAAGTAATTTTTTAAACAATTAAATTTAATATAATGAGCAGTTTATTATTACAAGCAAAAGCAGGTGGATTTGATTTGGTATCAATACTCATGTTTGGTGGTATCTTTGTCGTGTTTTATTTTTTCATGATTAGGCCACAGCAGAAAAAAACGAAAGAACAAAAGAAGTTTCGTGAGGAATTGAAAAAAGGCGACAATGTGGTAACCATTGGCGGTTTGCATGGAACAATTGCGAGCATTGATGCAGATGATACCATTACTTTGGATGTAGATCGTGGTGTGAAAATGAAATTCGAGAAAAGTTCTATTTCTGCTGAATATTCTAAAAAGGCCAATAAGTAATATTTATTTAGCAATATTGTTTTTGTGAATATTTAGACAAAATGAAAATACACTATGGCTTTTTTTAATTCAAATCTAGAAAAATCAAAGCCAGTAGTCATAGATGCCAATTCTCCATTAATTTCAGAGCAAAAGCCAAAATTTTTTAAACAAATTTTGGCTTTTTGTTTGTCTTTGGTAGGAGCGGCCGTACTTTGGTTTTTAAGTGCTTTAAACCATAATTATACCTCTGATATTCGATATCCTATTCGTATCGTTTACGATGCCAGCAAATACATTCCACTTGCGAAATTGCCTACTTCTGTAGTCATCAATGCTACAGGATATGGATGGGCATTTTTAAGAAAAACCATGTCTATAAAAAATAAGCCAATATTGCTAAAGCCTAACACCCTACCGTTTAAAAAGTATTATACAGATGATGAGCTGATGGTACCGTTTGCCCATCAACTGACTACTGTTAAAGTCAATTTTTTTGAGACAGACACTATCTTCTTTAAGTTTGATAGAGTGGCAAGTAAACGAATAAACCTAGTAGTAGATACTTCTGAATGTATTGTAAATTTTAAAGAGATGCCTTACCTTAACTTTAAAACATCGCCAGAGGTAATTACTGTAACAGGTCCACAGTCCATGCTAGGTCAGTTGCCAGATAGTATTCATGTCAAATTATTTCAGAAAGAGCTTATGGTAGGCTATAGTGAACTTTTTGAATTAAAGGATTTGGATAATCCATTATTCAAAAGAGATGCTTCGGAAGTAGAGGTAAGTGTCGAAAAAAAAAATCACCCATGAATAAAATATTAACAGTAGGAATTACAGGAGGTATAGGTGTGGGTAAAACAACAGTTGCCAAGGTGTTTACACTATTGGGTGTTCCTCTTTACAATGCAGATGAGCGTGCAAAATTATTAGTACACGAAAATTTGAATTTAAAAAAAAGTATTATCGAATTAATGGGTGTACAAGCCTATTTTCCAGATGGTAGGTACAATACAACCCATATTAAACAACAAATTTTTTCAAATAATATTTTACTCAATCAACTAAATCAATTGATTCATCCTGCGGTGTCGGTTGATTTTGCTAGATGGGTATCGAAACAATCGGGTACCTATGTATTGAAAGAGGCTGCACTACTGGTAGAATCTGGTTCCTACAAAGAACTAGATTGGTTAATAGTAGTTACTGCTCCTATGTCTATTCGCTTGCAGCGCATTCAGCAACGTGATTGTCGCAGTGTTGAGGAAATCAATCAAATAATGACTTTACAGCTAGGCGACGATGCCAAAATAGCGAAAGCCAATTTTACCATTGCAAATGACAACAAGATCTTGGTTATACCACAGGTACTAGCTATTGATGAGCAATTGCGGCAATTAGCAAGCAGGCAATAAGGTTGATTTTCTCGCTCAAACAAATATGCACACCATGCGTTTACTACACAATTGCATTGATGGTAATGCAGCCTAAAAACTCTAAAACTATGGAAGACCAAGCAGAAAATCTTATCAATAAAATCGATGGTTTTAAAAAAGAAGAAAAAGATAATTTAAAAGAACTAAGACAAGAGGAAGAAATAAAGGTAGCACCACGCGAGAATGTGACGCTGGAAGAAGAAAACCGTATCAAAAGAGCCTTTAAGGATAGAGATTGGAACGAAATAAAAAGTGCAGATTCGTGGGCAATTTTTAAAGTAATGGCAGAGTTTGTTGAGGGGTTTGAGAAGCTTTCACGCATAGGCCCATGTGTTACTATTTTTGGCTCGGCACGTACAGCTACAGACAATCCTTATTACAAGATGTCCACCGAAATAGCAGCTAAGCTAGTGCGACATGGCTATGGTGTAATTACTGGCGGCGGTCCTGGTATTATGGAGGCGGGTAACAAAGGGGCGTATTTAGAAGGTGGTAAATCAGTAGGCTTGAACATAAAATTGCCTTTTGAACAATTTAACAATCCTTATGTAGATAAGGATAAATTACTAAACTTTGAACATTTTTTTGTACGCAAAGTAATGTTTATGAAATATTCTCAAGGATTTATAGTAATGCCTGGTGGTTTTGGTACACTCGACGAGTTGTTTGAGGCCATGACACTGATTCAAACGAAGAAAATAGGTCGTTTTCCAATTGTTCTAGTAGGTAAAAAATACTGGGATGGATTGATATATTGGATAAAAACTACGATGTTGGAAATGGAAAAAAATATTCATCCCGAAGATTTAAATCTAATAAATATTGTAGATACGCCTACAGAGGCTGTAAAAGTAATTGACGATTTTTATTCAAAATATTTATTGCAACCCAATTTTTAATATTGAAAATTTATCAAAAAATAGGTTTGCTGGCGGCCTTAATGGTTGTTGCCATAAGCATTGGTTGGCTGTGGAAAGGCAAATCTATTTTTTACAATGCCGACCAACAGCATTTTCATCAGAAAGTAATACTGGCCATACCCGACGATTTGGCCTTTGCGGGCGAGCGAGTACATTTTAAAAATCCTACTGCTTATCAGCTTTTTTATCGAGAGCTACGCCTCAATGCTTCTAAAAATGCCAGTTCCAATGCTATTAAGAGAAATTCTAAACGACTTTTACCTATGATAGAAAAGGTGTTTAGAATAAATCACGTGCCAGACGATTTTAAATATATTGCTATAGCAGAAAGTAATTTAAGAAATGATGTGAAATCGTCGCAAGGAGCTACTGGGATATGGCAATTGACCAAGCCTACAGCACTAGCTTTGGGGCTAAAGGTAAATAATGAAATAGATGAGCGGCTGAATACCTTAAAATCGACTAAGGCTGCTTGCAAATACATTAAATCGGCAAAAAAGAAATTTGGTAGCTGGACCTTGGCAGCGGTTGCATATAATAGAGGTGCAGGTGGGCTAGAGCGGGCTATGGCCAAGCAAGAAATTACCTCTTATTATGACCTAGATTTGAATCCAGAAACAGAAAAATACATATACAAAATACTGGCTTTTAAGCAACTATTTGAATCTTCGGGATTCGGCTATTGATTGGTATTGTGAAGGCACAATTTTTAACACTGGGCTGATTAAATTCTAAACAATAATACCATGGAAACTGAAATCACACAAGCCGAAAAATTAGCACATTTAAAATCGCTGATTAAAGGTGTAGAAACCGTAATGTTTACTACCCTAGATGCACAAGGGCAGATGAGGTGTCGCCCTATGACCCCAATGGAAATGGATAAGGAAAATAAACTTTGGTTTTTTACCAATGAGTCATCTAAGAAAATAGATGAAATTCAGGCCAACCCAATTGCTAATATTTCTTATGCACACCCCGATGAAAATACCTATGTCTCTATTAAAGCTAGGGTCAAGGTGATAAATGACAGGGATAAAATAAAAGAACTGTGGTCGCCGATATTAAAAGCATGGTTTCCCAAAGGGATAGATGACCCCGATTTGGCTTTGGTAGAGTGTACTGTATTGGAAGCCGAATATTGGGATGCTTCCTCTAGTAGAATGGTGCAGTTGTTTTCTATGCTAAAAGCCGCAATCACTGGTAAAGAATATGATGAAGGTAAACATGCTACTCTGAAACTGTAGCTATAATACTTTTGATAAAAGAAGAGCCAACTACATCTTGGCTCTTCTTATTCGCTAATTTTTATTCAATAATCGTTGATAGATAGTGTACTTAACTTAACATTCTCAAATCTATTGGCAATACCCTAGATATACTCCTTGCTCTACCATGGAATGCCATAGAGGAAATAGGTGTGCTAAACATGTTGCCTTTGTCGTGTGTCACGATGATAAATTGCAACCCTGAGAAGATTGTTTGACATTGTTGAACATGTCAATGTTGGTGCTGTTATCGTAAAACTAGTCTATTTCTATTTTTATTTGATTGTAAGATTCTTTCAGGATATTAAAGTACAATTAATCACTTCACCATTGTTGCTATTTCATTTTTAGAAAAGCTTTTAGTAGGGCTAAATTTTGAAGAGTTCATATAATTCAATATGGAAGTGTACAGTTGCTTGCCTTCGGGCAAGTGTTGTATTTTATTGAGTCTGGAAGAGCAAATTAGTAGACTGCCTTTACCTACTTTGCCTTCCAATATTAACCCTAATTTTTTGTTTCTTTCAAAGTTGTCAATCACTTGCACTATAGGTAAATAATTGTCACTAGTGGGCAATTGCACAGCATAACTATTTTTGATAATGCTCCACCACTGCCAATTGGTATAAAATTCGGTAGGAAACGATTCAAAAATAGGATGTTGCTGATTTATCAGCAGCCCCATAGTGCCAGGGGAAAATGGTTTTTTGAAAAGTTTACTTAGCCCCTCAAACATTCCATAGCTCCAAAATTCGGGGTTGTACATGCCTTCTATGGTTTTCCCCTTACTACCCTGTGGCAGATACAAAACTTTAGCCCCATTTTCTAGTTGGCTCACAGTGTTATTGTTCCACACTGTAGCTACAATCACCTCTTGCTTTGAGTCTGTTTGCTTGATAGTGGGATAAACCCAAATAGGATAAGTGTTTTGATAGGCTGTATTTGAAATAGAGATTTTTAAGAGCAACTGACTAGCCGATTTAATCTTCTGCAGGTCAAAACTTATAGGCAGTTTTAAACCTAGATTGCCTTTGGCAAATGTAGTGTTTGAGAAATCATGGGTGTATAAAATATTTTTTTGATCATCCTCAATGGTCACATGTACAGTATTTTTAATGTCCTTATCAGAATAATTGGCAATTTTTATATCGGCTTTAAAGACCTCTTCCGATTTCCAGCAATACTTGTCAAATAGAGCTAGTGGCACTACATCATTGCAAAAGTATTTCCATGCTGTAGGGGCAATTAGATTTTTAGAATCCATAAAGGCATCTAAAATACCTACCAATGCTGTGCCTTGACCGGGATAATCTTGCAAATCTAATAGTTGAAAACCTGCTAAATCTTTGGTGCGAAGTGCTGCTTCTATTTCAGCTTTGTAACATATTACTGCCAAGGCTCCTGATGCTTTTTGAAATTCTTTGTTTAATGAAAGCATACCTGCTTTCTCTAGTCGGTTCTTGAATATTTCAAGGTTTTTGGCTTTTACTACACCCGTATATTTTTTAATTTCATCATAATCGGGAAACACTAAAAACTGCCCTATCTCGTGGCTAATCATCGGGATTTTAATCTTTGCTACAGCCGAATCAAAGTTCATGGTAGTATTGGGATATACCTTGTTGAGCAATCCACCTTGATCTGATTCGCCATACCAAAATGTAAGTCTAATATGATACAATGAGGTGTCTTTTTGATAGGGCGTTCTTACCGTTACGTGAAAATCTGAATTGGTAGATGGAAAAGAACTACCCAAATTATTGTTTGACGATTGGGTATATAATATTCGCCTGTCTCTTTTCTTTATAGTGCCTATAAACGCTGTTAAGGTATCATTATTAATCCACAGTTCATTTCCCATGGCAAACATAGCCAGCGAAGGATGATTGCCGTAAGATTGCTGCATAGCAAAAGCTTCTTTTAGTAACATACCCCCAGTTTTACCAGCTATCGATGAACCCCAAAAAGGCAACTCAATTTGCAAAATTATTCCTTCATCGTCGGCTGCTGCAAAAGCTGCTTCGGGCGGGCACCAAGTATGGAATCTATAATGGTTGATGCCGTATTGCTTTGCTATTCTGAAAATCCTTCTCCAGGCCGCCGTGTCCATAGGAGGGTGTCCAGTAAGGGGAAATACGCAACCGTCATGTTTACCTCTTAAAAAAGTTTTTCTGTTATTGATGTAAAAACTCGTTTGCTTTGCTTCAAATTTTCTGAACCCAAACCTTACTGTTTGCTCATCTACAGGTTTATCATCTTCTTTGATGGTGGCGGTATATTGATATAAATTTTGGTGGTAATCATCCCATAAAGCACATTCTTTTTCTATAGCACAATCTAGTTTTATGGTTGAATCTGTTCCCATTTTAGTTTGCCCAGTGGAAACTAAAATTTTATTGCCATTTTCTATTTTAAAAATCTGATATGCAATTGCTAGGTTAGCTTTTTTCTGCACACCAGAAACAGAGATATTTGCTTGAACACTTTTCTTATCTACATCTGTGTACAGTTGAATGTCTTTGATATTCGTAGCATGCTTTGCGGTTAGTTTTAATTCGCCCACCATTCCATTCCAGTTGGTTGCAGTTTCATCGGTATTGATATGTACGTTGCCATAATCGGTCAATTTGAGCGAATTATTTACCGCAATGCAGATAGCGTGTTTGCCCACACCTAGAAACTTTGTCAAATCAAATACTTGTTTAGATTGAAGTAGTGTCGATGAACCTACATATTTTCCATCTACCCACACGTCGCTGATTTTGGTTCTTTCTATCGTAAGTTGAATATTTTTGTTTGCCCAATTTTCTGGAATTTCAACAGTTTTACTGTACCATGCCACCCCTTCATATTTGTAATTTCTATGCAATCTGGTGGTTAATGTATCATTATTAAAAAAACCTTTCTTGCTAAGGTCAGTAGTGCCAGGTAGTTTGATAGAATCGCCTAATAGGTGGGTAGGCAAGTACCATTTTTCTTTACTACCTATGCTATCTGCATCTATTTGAAATTTCCAGAATCCTGCCAAGTCAATTTCTTCTCTCAAGGTGGTGTTTTTCTGGCCACATTGCATAGCTAACATTGGTATTATAAGTAGCATTGAAAATTCAATACACTTCTTGAATTTTATTTTGTGCATTTTTCTATTCATTATTTAGGTTATTATTTAGGGCTAAAAACTGGACATTTCTAGGGTAATTAATTTGGTTAAATGCCCAATACATAGGCTAAAGATGAGTGTTTTTTTATAATAATGATAACTAATATTACGATTTGTAAAAAATATATTTAGGTATTAAAAATCTTAAAATGAGTTGAACAATGTAATCGTTTGATTGTAATGATGTCCACTAAAAAAAATCTTCATGGTGATTTTTGATTACAGATTTTATCAAATAAGCAGGAATATTTTTTAATTTGAATAAAAAACTAGTATCTAAATTTTAGAAAGTATTAAAACAATGGCTAAAAAAGTTAATTTTGGCAAATAAACCAACAATTTTTAATTATGAAAGCTTATTTTAAAAAACTATTTACCTACAATCACTGGGCAAATGAAACAACTTTGCAAACTTTAAAATATAACAATATTGTAGATGGCGAGGCAGTGAGGATTTATAGCCACGTAATTAATGCTCAATATATATGGTTTAGCAGAATCACAGGGAATAAAGAGCTGCATAAACCTGTATGGAGTGTACATTCGCTGGAAAGTATAGCTGATTTTTTGCCACAAAATTTGTCGTTGTGGATGGAGTATATCGATGCCTTGACCGATGCAGAATTAGAAAGAAGTATTAATTACTCTAATTCGGAAGGGCATCAATTTGAAAATGTGGTAGGCGATATGTTACCACATTTGGTAAATCATGCTTCTTACCACCGTGGTCAGGTGGCTAAGCTGGTAAGGCAAGCAGGTTTTGCCCCCGCCAATACAGATTATATTACTTGGTGCAGAACAGTAAAATATTAGGCTCTATCAGTAGTATCATTGGTTTGGATAGCTTTGTCAATGCCTGATTTCAACGCTCTGTTGGCCAATAAGAATAAGCCCAATGAAGAAAGCATGAGCAATGCCACAAAGGAAATTTTTGCATAAATATTTTCTTTTGGGCCGTTCATAATTTCTGAAATATTTTTTGCTTCCATACCTAGCCAACTAAATAAAAGTGTACGAGGCAGCATACCTGCCAATGTTGCAGGTATGTATTTGCTAAGCGTTGCCCCTAGCATAGAAAGTACAGCATTCATTACTGCAAAGGGAAGTATTGGAGAAATACGGGAAAAGAAAATGACCAGTAATTCTTTTTCCTTCAAATGCGTGAAAATACGAGCCGACTTGCCACCTTTTAAAAAATAGGACTTAAGTTTTCCATTATCAATTACCTGACCTAGGAAGAAACCAATAATAGTAGCCCCCAAATAGGCAGGAACCATATAAACAAGCGATTGCCAGCCTAAAAAATACCCACCTACCAAGGCAATAAAAGTAGTATGCGTAAGACCTACAGCCATAGCTATAGCTGCAACCATGTATGCCAGCACCCAACTAAACTGCCCGAAGGTAAGTATCGTTTTTTCGTGCTGCACTAATAAGTAAACAATACCAGCATCGACCAATAGCGGAAGTATGGAAATGGCAAAAAGATAATAAACCGATTTCTGATTTTCTTCTAAAAATTCATTCAGCTCGTTCAACATAGGAGTAGTTTTTTATGAAAATGAAAGAGGCTGCTTTTAGTAAGCAGCCTCTTCAAATTAGCATTAGAAATAATTATTTTTTACTTTCGCCGCTTACCTCTTCATAATCTACATCAGTCACACTGTCTGCACTTTGAGCTGAACCGTTTGCACTTTCATTTGCACTGCCAGTTGCTGTATTTGCAGTAGGGTCGCCTTGTGTAGCACTATACATTTCTTGCGAGGCATTTTGCCATGCAGCATTTAGGCTTTCCATTGAGCTGTCAATAGCAGCCAAATCTTTGCTTTCATGTGCAGCTTTCAAACTTGCCAAAGCAGTTTCAATAGCAGATTTGTTGCCAGCAGAGATTTTTTCTCCATATTCTTTCAATTGTTTCTCCGATTGGAAGATTAACGAATCGGCAGCATTTACTTTCTCTATTTTTTCTTTCTCGGCTTTGTCGCCAGCTTCATTTGCTTTAGCTTCATTTTTCATTCTTTCTATTTCTGCATCAGAAAGTCCAGAAGAAGCTTCAATTCTTATTTTTTGCTCTTTTCCAGTGCCTTTATCTTTGGCCGACACGTTTAAAATTCCGTTGGCATCTATATCAAAAGTAACCTCTACTTGTGGTACGCCTCTAGGAGCAGGAGGAATATCGCTTAGGTGAAAACGGCCAATGGTTCTGTTATCTTTGGCCATTGCACGTTCGCCTTGCAATACATGAATCTCAACTGCTGGTTGATTGTCAGATGCTGTTGAGAATACTTCCGATTTTTTAGTAGGAATGGTAGTATTTGATTCTATCAATTTGGTAAATACGCCACCCATAGTTTCAATACCTAAAGAAAGTGGAGTTACATCTAGCAACAATACATCCTTAACATCGCCTGACAATACACCACCTTGAATAGCAGCACCTAGTGCAACTACTTCATCAGGGTTTACCCCTTTTGAAGGTTTTTTGCCAAAGAATTTCTCAACTTCTTCTTGAATTCTTGGAATACGGGTTGAACCTCCTACCAAGATTACTTCGTCAATTTTATCTATAGAAAGACCAGCATCTTTAAGTGCTTTTTTGCATGGCTCTAGCGACCTACGGATAAGGCTATCGGCCAATTGCTCAAATTTTGCTCTGCTTAATGTTCTTACCAAATGTTTTGGAATACCATCTACAGGCATGATATATGGCAAATTGATTTCTGTAGAAGTAGAGCTTGACAATTCAATTTTAGCTTTCTCAGCAGCTTCTTTTAAGCGTTGCAACGCCATTGGATCTTTTCTCAAGTCTATACGCTCGTCGTTCAAAAATTCTTCTGCCAGCCAGTCAATAATTACTTGGTCAAAATCATCACCACCTAAATGTGTATCGCCATTGGTAGATTTTACTTCAAAAACACCATCGCCCAATTCAAGGATAGATATATCGAAAGTACCACCACCAAGGTCAAATACTGCGATGGTCATGTCTTGATTTTTCTTGTCCATACCATAGGCCAATGCCGCAGCAGTAGGCTCGTTGATAATTCTTTTTACGTCCAACCCAGCAATAGCACCAGCTTCTTTGGTAGCTTGTCTTTCAGCATCGTTGAAATAGGCAGGAACAGTGATTACAGCTTCTTTTACTTCATATCCCAAATAGTCTTCTGCTGTTGTTTTCATCTTTTGAAGAATCATGGCAGAAAGTTCTTGGGGAGTATAATGGCGGTCGCCAATCTTTACTCTAGGAGTATCGTTTTGCCCTTGTTCTACTTTGTAAGAAACATGTGACGCCTCTTTATTCGATTCGGTATAGGTTCTACCCATGAATCTTTTGATAGAAGATATGGTGTTGGTCGGGTTTGTGATGGCTTGTCTCTTGGCAGGATCGCCTACTTTTCTTTCACCATTGCCGTTGTCTAAAAATGCAACGATAGAGGGGGTGGTTCTTCTGCCCTCACTGTTTGGAATTACCACAGCTTCATTACCTTCCATCACAGCAACGCAAGAGTTTGTAGTACCCAAATCAATACCAATTATTTTTCCCATATTATTTAAAGTAAAGTTTAATTTTTTCTTTCAAAGCTGTTTTATCAATAGCCATGCCATCGATAATTAGGGTTTAGGCCATATTAAAAATCGGACAAGGTTTCATACATCTTTGTTTTTTGTATGACAATTATTTTAAAATCTAGTCTAATTGAAAAGAAGAAAGCCATTTTAAAGCGACATTTTGACAATTGATAGAAAAGATTGTTGAAGTAGGTACAAAAAAAAACTTGGAGCAAAGGACGGGCGTCCTTTATTTGCTCCAAGATCTTTCAACCAGCTATGATTCAAAAATAGGGTTTCAAATTTTAATATCCAAATATTTAGTAAATATTATTTCTGTTTATTTACCCTAAATAGATACGGTAACTACTAGTATTTAAAAAAAATCGTTAAAAATTATTTTAAAATACATAAAAGATAATTTCCTGAAAATTATCGTAGGTCGTTATTTTGATATTTCTACCTTCTTTGTCCTAAATAATAATCTGAAAATGCTAAGTAAGGGGGCTCAATGTAGCATTGGAATAAATAAATTATGAGTGGGATTTTTTTGAAATGAATGATGATTCTAAAATCTATCGTTATTTTTGACAATAAACGTAGAAAAATACTGTGAAAGAATTTCATCTCAACATTGTGCATGCTGTGGTAAGTGCACTTCAACAAATTTTTGAAGAAAATAAATATGCCGACAAGGTGATTGAAAAACTGCTGCGGTCGAACCCCAAATGGGGTAGCAGAGATCGTAAATTTATAGCAGAAACTACTTACGAAGTGGTCCGTTGGCATAGGCTACTTAGGTATGTACAAAGCCCTGAAACAGAAATAGCAGTTAATCATTGGCATACGCTGGCAGCATGGTTTATCATTAGCAAACAAGCATTCCCCAAATGGAAAGAATTTGAAGGAGTAAATGCAAAACAAATTTTGGAAAATTACGAGCATGCCAAAAAAGTACGTGCATTGCGAGAAAGTATCCCCAATTGGATGGATAGTTTGATTAGTGCCGAATTGGGCGAAGCGACTTGGGATAAAGAAATTGGTTTTTTGAACAATCAAGCAGGTGTAGTACTTAGGGTAAACACATTGAAAAAATCTGTGAAGCATTTGCAAAACGAATTGGCCACCGATGGCATTGCAACCTATACGGTGCAAGGCTTTCCAGATGCTTTGGTACTAGAGCGTAGGCAAAATATTTTTCAAACACAGCAATTTCAAAAAGGTTATTTTGAGGTACAAGATGCAGGTTCTCAGTTGATAGCTTCGTTTCTAAAAGTAGGCGAAGGCATGCGTGTAATAGATGCTTGTGCTGGTGCTGGGGGCAAGTCGCTGCACCTGGCCGCACAGATGCAAAACAAAGGCAAGCTGATAGCCATGGATATTGAAGCATGGAAACTAGATGAATTGCAAAAAAGAGCCAAGCGTGCTGGGGTTTCTAACATTGAAACCCGCCCTATTGAAGGCACGAAAACCATCAAACGACTAGAAGAAACAGCCGACAGATTGTTGCTCGACGTGCCTTGTAGTGGGCTGGGGGTATTGCGAAGAAACCCCGATGCAAAATGGAAACTGTCGATGGACTTTATAGAAAAGGTAAGAAAAACACAAGCAGAAATCTTGGAAAGCTATTCTCGTATGCTGAAGGTCGATGGGCAAATGGTGTATGCTACTTGTAGCTTGTTGCCATCAGAAAATAGGAATCAAGTAGATCAATTTATTGCCTCCCAAAATGGCAGATTCGAATTTATAGAAGACCGCTCGGTAATGCCCTCTGAGGGTTTCGATGGTTTTTATATGGCAAGGCTGGTGCGGAAGAGGTAGGGGAGCTTTTATTTTTAAATGGAAAAGATTAATGTGGTTATAAAATTTATAAAGTACTAATTTAT
>JAAFID010000120.1 GCA_013297765.1 Cytophagales bacterium
TTGCCTTTCTCGCCACAGTTAATTGGATTGATGGCTTCTACGGTGAATTGAGGACCATCTACTACGCTCACTTTTAACTCGGCTCTACCACTCTCGCACGAACCTATAGATTGGCTTACGTACCAAGTGTTATTGGCTACTACTGCGGTATTTACGGCGGTAGGGGTGGTTGCTGTGCCGCCTGTAGCAACGGTGTACCATTTGGGGGTAGTTACCACACCTGATGCAAATGTTACTTTACCTGTCAACTCTGATAGGGTCGATGGTGCTCCTTTGCAATACAACAACGGATTGGGCACGGTGATAGTGGGAACGGAAGGCTTTGGATTTACCCTTACCTCTATTTTGGAACGTTCGCTCTCTGTCGTGTTTCCATTATTCATTTGGCTTACATAGTAGGTAACGGTATCCACGACACCGGCATTTGGCGTGGGAGCGGTTGCAGTACCAGTTCCACCAGTGGCACTAGTGTACCATTTGAGATTAGTGCCAGAACCAGAAGGGGTAGCTGTAAGTTGCGATGCTGTTTCACCCACACAGTAAGTTACTGGGGTTACTACAATAGGGCTATTACAAGATACTGCTACAATTTTATTGGAATAGAAAAATACATTGTCCGCATTGTCTGTTACTTTCAAGTTGACAATATAATCCCCTGGGGTATCATAAGTAGTTTTATAAGTAGCAGCACTAGTAAGGGTCATAAACCGTGTGGCATTGGGCTGACCAAATTTCCCATTATCCCACTGGTATTCCTTTGCATTGGGTACAGGAATTGGGGTGAAAATTACTTCTTGGTTTAAACACACGGGACTTTGATTAAATTCAAACCCACAGTTTTTGATAACTACAGTAAATGTCCTTACTAGGCTTTCTTGGGGACTACCATCGCTTTTCTGATTTTTTGCTTTAACACTAAGATTGTAAGTACCTGGTGTGGTAGTTCCCCAATCTATAAATATTTTATAGGTCTTAGGTCCAGAAGTATATCTGGCAGGGCTAGACCCGGCCACTAGGACTGGTGGTTGTATCTTAGCTGTAGTGGGTAGCCCCATCCATTCGTATTCACAAACAGAGCCATCATTTTCGCCTACTTCGTAGCTTGCTTTATTATTGCCTTTACATACATCTAAGTCACCGAGTACTTCTTTGGGCTGTACAGGGGGCAATTCGCTAGATAATGTAAAGCGGTAAGCCATTAAACCCATGGCATTTGTGAATTTTCCATTCCCACCATAATAGGCATTGGTTCCAGGTCTTTGTGCCGTTGGCAAGGACGGGCGGACTCTTAATGCGTGAACACCGTAAGGAATATCTATCTCTACCGATTCAGTCCACCAAAAGAATGGAGTATTAGCTACGTCCTTAAGTTGTCTTGAAAAAGTGACCAGATTGAACCGGACACCAGACTTGATTTTTTTCTCATTCAAATAGATATCACAATATAAAGGATATTTGTCGTCTTCTACCTTGGTCGGGGCATTGCCAGGATATACCAACAATTGTGACCTTTCGAGTTCTAATTTGTAGGTTCCTGTCTTTTCGCATCGAATGATCATAGGCATTTCCCAATCATTATCACTCTTCTTGGTGTAATCTGAGTTTGCCTCAGTAGCATAACCAATACTCCTGAAAGCATTTCCACCTATATTTCTAAAATCCCAATCTGGAGGATAGCAAGCCCTTTTTCTTGCATCTAAAACTACCACCGCAGGTATTCCTATTACCCCCCCTCTAGTTTTAGACAATGGAGCTGCGGGACTAGTAGCAACATTTAAATAAGACTGTCTCATAGTATTGTTTTCATTAATGCTATTTGCACTGATAGCATACGCATTTCCATCTCCTATCATATCTCCGTTTTTCATGAAGAGTGCGTCGTAACCAAACCAACTGAACCAAGTGTTTAGCAAGTCGGTATTGACATTCGCAAAACGAGTATCGTTAAGAGCAGCCATGGCATTGTCATAAGTTATCCATCCATTAGCATCACCATTTCCTCCATTTCCTATTTCATTTCCCCCTTCGTAAGCGTACATTCTCAAACCATACATACGAGAGACTGCAAATATGCCTTCTAGTTTATTCCCAACTAGACCACCATTATCCTCATTAAATTCACCAAACATATATTTCATGGGATAGGTAGCATAATTAGCAGCCATTTGATTTATAGATAAGTTTTTGGTGAATGCATCATTTGGTTCACCAGGCTTGAAGTAGGCAGCTACAGAAGTAGAGTATAAATATTTAGAAACCGATTCTGGACCATAAGCTTTGGCAAGAAATTCAATGCCTGCACCAATGTTCCATCCATGTCCATTAGAACCATATCCTACTTGTCCCGCCATGGTGGCTCTGATTCGGCTACCAACCCCACCTTCTTGTTTCCAACCCCAGTCTTTTGCAAACTGATCCATCATCTCTTTCAACCTCCTAGCCATCCACCGCTGCATGGCAGGATAGTCACTATATTTGCATGATGTTCTATTTGGAACACCGTATTCAGGATCCGAAGGTGCCAAATCACACCCTGGACAGTAACTACCTCCTAAGATTCTTAATTTCTCAGGATTTTTCTCAATCCACTCATCTGCCAACATTTGCTTTACCATGCCAAACCCTAAAAAAGGCGGACCAAAATTCCACAACTCATTACCTATCTCCACATTAACATTCAACGTTGGTTTCAATCTTTGCTTAATTAGTTTAGAAAGTTGCAATACATAGTTATCATCGACCAAAACAGGTACATTAATCCACATATCAATATTCAAATAATTACAAATATCAATTCCTGTTTCCCAAGGTGCACCAGGAGACCACATTCCGTCATCACCCCAAGGAGATCTAAACGGTAAAACATCTTCATCAAACCTTAAAAAACTAGGTTGAGGTTGATCGCAACTTGGCGATGACCATGCCCAAGGATTAATACTTGCTGGTGCATTGGCAGGTACTCTTTTTTCCCAAGTTTGTGCCATACTGCTATTGGCAGCTAATAAACCCATCATCCTAAAAGCTTTCCAATGCGAAGCGTGTTTTACATAGTCATCGGTCAAATAACGTGGGTCATCAAATTCATAACCTGGACGCATCATTTGTATATCAGTACAACGATTTTTTAATTCAAATACAAATCCATTAGGATTAGCTATATTCTCTATTACGACCTCAAATGAAACATATCCACCAGGTAATGCTACAATATTTTGTGTGCGGCATGCTTCTACTCCTCTCCCCGCCTGTGCTATAGTGCCTTTAAACTTAACTTTTATCACATCTCCATTTTTTAGTTTAGGGAGAATGTCGTTTGGGTAGAATCTAAATCCATGATTTACGCCATCCAATGTCCAACCATCATCGCCAATACTGGCAGTTCCATTCTTAAAATATTGACCACGCTTATCTTGAACACTCGCTTGTTTATACAAATTACTAAATTGAGGGCTTAGCATAGCTCCTAATTGTGGTGTAGGGGCAGATTGAGAGGTACAAGGCTGACTGTATCCAATATGAACTATTTGGATAAGTAGCGTAACGATGAAGATTAATTTCTTGATCATGGCAATTAGGGGTTAGAAATTATAAATAATAAGTAAAGAATAAATACGCATTAAAACCTTGAAAAAAGATTAATAAGTAACTATTCAAATATTATATATCATAAATATAAGAAAGGTAACACATAATAATACATATTTTATGTATTATTTAATTGTATTTCAATTTATTATATCACACAAAAGACGTTATTATAACAATTAAAAACTAAAATAATTTATATAAATCATTGGTTTAACAACAAAATTATCGAGTATATTTAGCGGAATAATAACACAAATAAAAAAATGAGGCGTCATAAAAATTTTACTCATATTATTAAAAATAGCTCCTTAGGGAAAAAGAGATTTTGGGCATTAGCCTTATGTTTTTTTACCCATTTGGGGTTCGCTTCTGATTTTGATTATAAGATTAAAGTATTTATCTGTGCCGATAAAAGCATTACAATAAATGACATACAAAAAAAGCAATACGCCAATAAGTTTTGCGACAGCCGTCAATGTAACTTTGGAACGGATAATACCCAATGTGTCAACTGGGCATATATAGAAATAAAAAACTACAAATTAGATGCTTACGTTATCAACTCTGTAATGTTTTATCATCATGTTACTGCTTACTTTTTTAGTGAGGATATGCAATTTTTAGATTCAACCACTACAGGCTACAATGTCTATAATAAATTAAAACTTATTAATACACCCTCAAACCCAATAAATGTGCCTGTAAGGAAACAGCTTAAATGTTACATCAAATTTCAAACTGCTATTGGCACTGGTATAGATTTTTCTATTTATAAAAATACCGACTTTATTAACCTAGTGGCTAAGCAACACACTTTCAATGGGATTGTGAATGGAATATTTTTTCTAGCCATAATATATAGTGCCCTATTTTCATTGCTACTTTGGAGAAGAATATATGTGTATTATATGTTGTATGTATTTAGCTTTTGGGTATTTATGCTTTCCATAAACGCGGAAACTTCGCTCTATTTATCT
This sequence comes from Cytophagales bacterium, assembly GCA_013297765.1. Classification (GTDB taxonomy): domain Bacteria; phylum Bacteroidota; class Bacteroidia; order Cytophagales; family Cytophagaceae; genus REBA01. Next base: position 4,566 of record JAAFID010000120.1, read on the forward strand.
TGGCTCAATATCCCATTTGGGTTTGGCTTTTATATTATTCCACATTCTATATTAACTATATCCCTTATTTTATACACTAGAGAACTATTGCAACTAGAAAAAAAGTTGCCTGTTTTTTCTAAAATAACAATAGTCATAGTTTTTATATTGATTTTATTATTACTTATTTATTTTATTACTGGGTATATTGGACGAGATAACATCATAAATAAAATCGCTTTAGTTCCATCATACATTGCTTCCATTATTTTAATACTAAGGAAAGATAAGTCCGCATGGTTTGTATTTTCAGGTATTAGCCTGATTTTTATTGCTTTTTTAAATTTAGAATTTGACCTAGAGCTTTATATTCCCGTCTTTTTTACCTTTTCAGTCTATGGCATTATAGAAATCATATTATTTGGTGTTTCCATCAGCTATTGGCTGAAAACACTTGTAAGCGAAAACGCAAAAGCATTACAATTAGCTATTTTATCTGCCGAGGAAATTAACAAAATCAGAGAAAATCACAATTCAATATTAGAACAAGAAGTCGCTATTAAAACAAAGGAATTAAAATTAGCCAATCAACAATTAGGCGTTTATATCAAACAAGTAGAAAATCTAAACCAATACTTAGAAACGGATAATGATAAATTAAAAATAAAAGTTATTGATCAAATCAAGGCTCGGTCTGATGACAAAATCATGAATTTCGAGGATTTTAAACTTAATTTCCCCGACGAGGAAAGCTGCTATGCTTATATAGAAAATATCAAATGGGCCAATGGATTTATCTGTTACAAATGTGCCAACACAAAATACAGCGAGCGAAAACTTGCCAATACCATACCAGCTAGAAGATGTACCAAGTGCGGGTTTGTAAACACCTTGACATCCTATACTTTATATCATAACATCAAATTCCCACTTCAAAAAGCCTTTTATATCACCTATATGATAGGTACCAATAAATCAAAAAAATTAGAAGAACTAACCAAAGAACTAGACCTAAGAACAGGTACCATCCATGGATTTCTTAAAAAAGTAAAAGAAGCAAACATTGCCTTCAAAACAAAGCGTAAAAACAAAGATGGCTGGACACATTTGATTGGATACTACATAAATAATAACAGTGATAATACTAAGACCAAAGAACAAAGTAACCCTGACAAATGAAAAGAATGCTAAAAAAGAAAAACTATACCTACTTTAAAAAATAACAACCAGCAAAGCGGTAATACAAACTAATGCCAAATAGACCAAAAGAAGACCAAGGGTAGAATACTTAAAACCATCTACAATCCCTTTATTTGATTTAATTTCTAATGGACTATGCCGATTAGTGTTATCTGCATTTTCAATCAAAATCGGTGATGCTACTTGAGGGTGTGTATTGGCATGTTCTTTCAAAGGATTTACCGAAGCTGCCGAAGTTCTTTCTCTAGCTATTTCCTCTGGGTGTTGAGGAATAGGCTTCGGGAAATCTGCATTGGTCTGTTCCGTTTGCGAATGTTCTGATATATTCAACATACAAGATGAGTTCTAATTTTTGAAACCAAATTTTTAAACGCACATTTATCACAAAATGTTCGCATTTATTACATAAAAATTACCACGAAATTTTTTCTTTCAAAAACACCCGCTATTTCTAAACCCTTATAAATTGAGGTAGCAAAAAGATATCTTATTAATAACCATGAATATTAAGCAATTTTTAAAGGGGCAGTTGAAAAAATATTTTTATATAAATTGGATTTGAATATCTATCATAAATCAACATACCGCATATATTGTCAAATAAAACTTAAAAACATACATGATTTTATGCTAGTTGTTGAGCCAAATATTTTCTACAATTAATCTTTTACGCATACGCACACTCCACATTCCCGCAAAGCTGCTCTGATTGTCAAACACATGGCAACTACGGCATTTTTCGTTGGTAAACGTAATGGGCTGAGTGTACAACATGATGCTGTCGCCCACTTTTTGCACATTGTCTGCAAGTATCAATTGATGGTCGGCATTGTATTGATAGGCATCAAAAAGTTGTTGCTCCTGCTTTATGGCAGCATTCGTTTGTATGGTACTATTGCCAAATTTAGAGATGGTAACATCTTTTACTTCATAGTTTTTGAATCTTTGTAGCACCATATTGCAAGCTTCTGATTGGGTCGAATCTTTTTGCAATGCAAGCTCCTGCTTCAATCTAGCCCACCAAATAGAATCTGTCTGTTGCACTATAGAAACTCCTAACCGTTTGGTTTCGTTCACTATTTGAAGTGGTTTAATTCTACCAATCTTTCTTTTCTTTACCTCCGTTGCCAATGCCTTGCTTTCGGGTAATTTTTCATGACAAGAAACAAATATTTGAGAAAGCATAAAAACACATAATAATTTGATAAATAGCAATTTCATATTGGCGATATAAATAAATATTGGCATGGAAACAAAGTGTTAAAAATAGGGTAAACCTAGCGTGCAAAGAAATTTTACTGAATATTACTTTAAAAAAAAATTTCGCTATGATACAATGTTTTTATTTCAAATCTTTGCAATTATTATTTTATAAAAGTATCACAACACACCAATCCTAAAACGCCATGTCATTATTAGTAGTAGGCTCTGTAGCCTTTGATGCAATAGAAACCCCATTTGGCAAAACCGACAAAATCATAGGCGGGGCAGCAACTTACATCGCTTTGTCGTCGTCATATTTTACCCATAAAGTAAATTTGGTTGCCGTAGTTGGTGGCGATTTTCCTAAGGCAGATATTATGATGCTAGAAGCACATAACATAGACACACAAGGCTTGCAAATAAAAGAAAATGAAAAGTCATTCTTTTGGTCAGGCAGGTACAATAATGATATGAACAGCCGAGATACCTTGGTAACAGAGCTAAATGTATTGGCCGATTTTGACCCTGTAATTCCTGAGGCCTATCAAGATTGCGATTATTTAATGCTAGGCAACCTTGCCCCAAAGGTACAAAGTACAGTAATACAAAGATTGAAAAAACGCCCAAAACTGGTAGTAATGGACACCATGAATTTTTGGATGGATATTGCCATGAACGATTTGATGGAAACCCTAGCCATGGTCGATGTGCTTTCTATCAATGACGAAGAAGCCCGCCAACTGTCAAAAGAATATTCTTTGGTAAAAGCTGCAAAGAAAATCTTGGAAATGGGGCCAAAGGTATTGATTATTAAAAAAGGAGAACACGGTGCATTGCTATTCAACAAACACCAAGTGTTTTTTGCCCCTGCATTGCCACTAGAAGAGGTATTTGACCCTACTGGTGCTGGTGATACCTTTGCTGGCGGTTTTATTGGCTATATTGCTAGTACCAATGATATTTCTTTTGAAAATATGAAAAGGGCCTTAATCTATGGTTCGGCACAAGCGTCATTTTGTGTAGAAAAATTTGGGGTAGAACGATTGGTAAATCTATCTCAAAACGAGCTAAATGACAGAGTACAAGAATTTGTAGAATTGGTTCAATTTGAAATAAATCTAAAGAATTAATTATTCGCTAAAATAATTTAGTGGATAAGTTTCTTTCGTTATTTTTTTTCACTATGTTTGCAATCCGATTTGAAAAACCAATACTTCTATGAGTGATTTGATAAAATTTGTGGAGTCTGAAAATAAAGAAAAAAGAGCTGGTTTTCCAGCCTTTAAAGCAGGCGACACTATAAACGTACACGTTAAGATTAAAGAGGGTGCAAAAGAAAGAATCCAAATGTTTCAAGGCGTGGTGATTCAAAGAAAAAACGCCAGTACTAATGGAGAGTCTTTTACTGTAAGAAAAATTTCTAACGGTGTAGGTGTAGAGAGAATATTCCCCTTGCTTTCTCCCATTATTGAGAAAATAGAGATGATACGAAAAGGTGCGGTAAGAAGAGCTCGCCTATATTATTTAAGAGATAAAACTGGTAAAGGTGCTAGAATAAAAGAAGATAAAAAAGGAATGATTGCTAAAAAAGCAAAATAATTTTATTACCCTTGTATTTTATAAATACAACCTTACAAAAAAAGAGCCTTATACTAAGGCTCTTTTTTTGTTGCAGTACTATAATAGTGGTTTAAATATTACTAAAAATATGGACTAGATTAGGTTTTAATTTTTAGTAATCATTTTGTCAATGATGCTACCCTCGCAATCATTTGATTTTTTTGACCAATGAGTTTCGTTGAGATAGATTAACTCTGTTTATTAATTCACTATAGAGTGTTTTACTTCGCATCCTATTCATGAAATAGGTGTTTACACCCTAAAATATGTTTTACTCTACTACCAATTTAATGATTTTTAATGGTTGCCCCTCTACATTTACTACTACATGGTACAATCCTGAGGCCGCTTTGGCTACACTATAATTGGTAGAAAAATCTTTGAAATTCCCATCGGCTATTACTTCAATTTCCTTACCCACTATATCGGTAATGGCTATTTTCACTTTTTCTGTTTTGTTTAAGCTAAGATTGATAAATACATTTTCAGTGGCAGGGTTTGGGTAAACACTACAATTCAAATAGACATTGTCTGCATCATTAGTTGCCAAGCTCATATTTTTGCCATAAAGGGTGGTAATACTATTGGCAGGCAATGCAATAGTTGAGCTAGCACTTACATTGCCTATGCTTGCGGTCTTTTCAGTACTAGAGGTTCTGTAAGAAGCATAGTCAGTCGGTAATATTATGCTGCCTAAATTGTTGTTTTTTAATGTTATTGTTTTGCTCGCCGATGGTGAATTGTTGATCAGCACATAGGTCATTGTTTTGTCTTGCTCGTGGTAGAAACCTAGTGTCAGTATATCTGCATCACTACTACCTACCTCTACAGCCACTGCACCTGGTCTTATAAATTTATAATATTGCTTTGAGGCATAATATTTAGGTGGGAAAAAGTTTGCAGTTTGATTCCATAAACCTTCTGGGTGCGTAGGGTTTCTGCTAGATTGCCACCATACCCAGCCAGATACTTGACCCCATTTCAGGGCGGTGTATATGGCTTTGCCTAGCTTCATGCCTTCTGCATGGTCGTCGCCATAGCCCGATGTTTCTGTCATCCAAAATGGTTTGTTTTGTTTGGCTCCTGGTGCTCCCATATTCTTCCATGTTATTGCATCTGGCGAATTGGGTGTAATGCCGTTGCTGGCATACCCGTGTACGGCAATGATATCGATGTATTGTTTGGCGGTAGCATCGTTAAGCGCACCGTTGATATACTGCATGACTCTATCATAAAATCCAATATCTTCTGGGCCAAATATTTTTGTAGTAATGCCTTCTTTTTTAAAACGTGGACCTACTACTTTTAAGATATTTACAAATTCTTGAGGGGTATAGACACAGGACACAAATGGTTGATCGAATGCCAATTCGTTTTGCAAACTAAATGCATATAAATCAATGCCAGTTTCTTGTTTTAATAGTTTTATGAAAGCAACACATCTTTCGGCAAACTCTTCATACATATCATATCTTAATCTGCCACCACAAGTATAGATGGGGTCGCCATAATCGCAAGCATGACCATTCTCTTTCATCCATACGGGCGGTGTCCAAATAGAAATAATGAACTTCATATTGCCATTTGCGGCTTTCAATGCTTTCCAATAGTCAAGTTCTGCTTTCATTGAATTGATGTTAAATTTTGTTAAGTCGCTTACATTTGCGTCATTATTGTCATTTGTATTTTCAAAATTATGCGTAAGCGCTAGACGAGAAATATTAGCACCCAAATCATTGACCAGTTTATCTACAAAACCTGCATCGAATTTGGTAGACCAGTTATCATTCATGGAACTAAAGGTACCAAAGCCATCCATGGTTTGGTATTTTTTGGCAAAGTCTGTGGTGACAGTTGTCTGCCCTATGGCCATATTTAAGGCCATAGACCCTAATATAATACTAGTAATTATTGATTTTTTCATATTTTTTGATGAATAATATTTAGTTTATTTTTTTACTTTTTAGTTGCTATTTATCTGCTTATTGGGGTATGAATATAGTCTAGTTGCTATTACTTATTGACTAAATAGTAAAATTATTCCTAGGAATAAAAAAATAAACAGAGAAAACTTGAAAAAC
>JAAFID010000121.1 GCA_013297765.1 Cytophagales bacterium
AATAAATAAACCTACGCCAAATGGCTACCTATTAATACAATTTATTAAAAGAATATGATTAAAGGACTCTCCAGATTTATCAAAGCCATACACTTAGGTGGAGACCTGCTGTTGTTGAACTTTGCTTTTTGGATTTCTTATATTTTAAAATTTCATCAGAATCCGCTACATGCCATCAACGACCATTATGTATTTTTACATCTCTCGTTCAATTTTATTTGGCTTATATTAATCTTATTGCTTAAAATATATAATATTGAGCGAGTTACTAGGCTAGAAAGCATTATTTTTAACCTAGCTAAAACGGTATTTTTGCACGCTACACTGGTTTTTAGTTTTATTGCTTCCATCAATGCATTTTACTATTCTCGCAAACAACTCCTGTACACCTATCTTATATTCACTGCCACAGTACTTACTTGGAGGTTTGTAGCCGTCTATTTGCTCAAATTTGTGAGAAGTCTGGGGGGCAATTATAGAAACGTAGTAATTGTAGGTGCTGGGGCAGTGGGCAATCAAATTTACAACTACATCAAACACGATGTAGCATCGGGCTACAAATTTGCTGGTTTTTTTGATGATAATATAGATAAATCGCTTCATCGCTCGCTCATAGTGGGCAATGTGAACGATGTAAAGTTATTTGCGATGGAAAATAACATAGATGAAATATTTTGTGCACTACCCCTTACCGCTACCAAAAACATTAGAGATTTGATGGCATTTGCCGACAATAATTTAATAAGATTTAGAATGGTCCCAGATTTTAGGGGTTTTTTGAATAAAAAAGTAAATATTGATTTTTACAACAGAGTGCCTATACTTACCGTTCGTAGTGAGCCTTTAGAGCTACTTACTAGTCGAGTATTGAAACGTACCTTTGATATTGCATTTTCGCTTTCGGTCATTCTTATCTTGTTCCCCATCTTATTCCCTATATTTGTATTGCTTATCAAATTAAATTCTAGAGGGCCAGTATTTTTTAAACAAAAAAGATCAGGCAGGCTCAACGAAGAATTTTATTGTTACAAATTTCGCTCTATGTCTGTCAATCTTCAATCAGACTCTCAGCAAGCCATACAAGGCGATGCTAGGATTACGCCTATAGGTCGATTTTTGCGAAAATCAAACCTAGATGAGTTGCCCCAGTTTTATAATGTGCTTATTGGCAATATGTCCATTGTAGGTCCTAGGCCACACATGTTAAAACATACCGAAGAATATTCTAGGCTGATAGATAAATACATGGTGCGCCACCTTGTAAAGCCTGGTATTACTGGCTGGGCACAGGTCAATGGCTATAGGGGCACTACCCTAAACCCACGATACATGATGAAGCGGGTGCAATATGATCTATGGTATATAGAAAATTGGAGCTTTTTATTAGATGTAAAAATTATTTTTCTTACCGTTTACAACATGATTAAGGGCGATAAGAATGCAGGCTAACATTAGTTATAGCACTACTGTTTCAAAATTGGCAATAAAGGTTGGTCAATATATTTTTATACTGTTATTTCCATATTTTGGATATTGTCAGCCTCCATTGCCTATTGTTAAGCCCCTATATCACTATGCTAGCTATGAATTACGTATTGATAGCAGCGCAGGGTTGACCATTGCCGACATTAGTAGCCATCATTCGTCAAATCAATTCAAATACCTACCTATCACCACTGCTGTTACTAAAAACTTTAATAGTGCCTATTGGATTAAATTTAAAATCAACATCGACCCATGTTGCCCCGCACTTGTATTGAGTAGTAATAGTTATTTCTCAGAAATAGATGTGTATGTATTTGACAGTGCAGGCCGCTATACTAGTGAAAAAAGTGGTATGAAAATACCATTAAAAAATAGAAAATTCAGGCATGAGCAACCTAATTTTTTACTTCCCAATTTGGGCTACGAGCAAACATGTTATATAAGATTTAGTTCTAGGCTACCAGGCATGGGGATAAATATACGACTGTCAGAAATTGCTACTATCTATTCAGAAGATATAAATACAAAAGCTGATTATGGAATTTTCTTTGGTATTATCATCATCATCAGTATATACAGTTTTATTTTATTTTTTAAAATAGGTGAGCAATCGTATCTCTATTATGCACTGTATGTAATCAGTTTTGGTCTTTTTGCGTGTTCTGAATGGGGTATTATGTATCGGTTTATTCAAGAATCTTTATTTGGTCCCATTGCTTTTATCAATATGTATACCTTGCCATACGCTTCTATGTCTATATGGTTGCTGTGCTATACCAAAAGTTTTTTAGATACTAAAATACATAGCCCATTTATTCATAAAGTACTTTCGATACTTATTGTAGTGCGTATATTTCTTTTGGTGATAGGTTTATTTTTTGCCCTACCAGATATTACGAGCCCCCTAATAGAAAGTGGGCTGATGCTTTTTGCCTTTTGGGCAGGAATAATAAGATGGAAACAGGGCTATAAACCTACTCGATATTTTTTGGTCGCCATGTTTGTACTGTTTCTAGGTGTGCTAGTGCATTCTACTAGGTCGCATATAGTCTGGCTTCATTTGCCTAGATATATCAATCAATACGGGCTTTACATAGCGGGTATTGGCGAAATAATATTATTCTCTATAGCACTTGCCGACCGATTCAAAAATTTAAAGTTAAAGAGCGAACTAGCCTTAAAAAATCAAATTTTTCAAATGGAAGAGAATGAAAAGTTGAAGGATAAAGTAAATAGAGAATTAGAAGAAAAAGTGTCTCAACGTACGACCGACCTAAACCTTGCTAACAACCAGCTACAGCAACAACGCAAGGAAATAGAGCGGATGAATGTACTCTTGCATACTGACAATCTAAAGTTGAGTGATAATGTAAAGAAGATTTCACAAGCCCGTGTTACTCACCAAAAAGTATCTTTTGAAGAATTTCAAGCAATTTATTGCGACGACGAGGCTTGCTATCAATACCTAGAAGAGCTAAAATGGAAACAAGGATTTACCTGCAAAAAATGCCATAATACAAAATATTCTAGTGGCCCTACTCCTTATGCCCGCAGATGTTCCAAATGCAATCACATTGAACGGATATTTTCAGATACCATATTTTCAGGTATTAAATTTCCTATTCAAAAAGCATTTTGTTTTATCTTTTTGCTATACCACGACAAAGGAATAACCATAGACCAGTTAGCTGTTAAACTAGAGCTAGGCAGACAAACAGCTTGGGCATTTCGAAAAAAAGTATATGCCAATGCTCCACAAAATACTTCCGATTGGAGTGGGGCAATTTTGCAAAATAATGCTTCAAATATCCATGGGGAATTGAAATGATGATTTTTTTGTAGGGCTTTTTTTGCTCAATTGTAGTGTAGTGTACCACTAAATTATTTGATGTGATATCACCTACCTTGCGACCTCCATTTTTACTTTTTGCTTCTTAATGGGTGCATTGTGAATTAGTTTCAGCAATGGTTCTATTTTGTCTCTTTTTACTGCTACATAAGCCGTATGGTCTAGTATATCTATTAGTCCTAGATCTTCTTTTTGCAATTTTCCCTTTTGCATTAGCAGGCCAGCAATATCGCCCTTACTTATTTTTTCTTTTTTACCAGCAGCGATGTATAGCGTAACCCACTGTGTAGGTTGTGGAATTGCAACTTTAACTGGTAATTTTTCATAGTCGGGTTTATCTTTGAAAAAAGAGGGTACTTTTTCTTGTTCGCTTACTATCAAATAGGCGGTTCCAGAAGCATTCATTCGGGCAGTACGTCCATTTCTATGTGTAAAAATAGTTTCTGTTTCAGGAAGATTGTAATGAATGATATGTTCTATATCGGGTATATCTAGGCCACGAGAAGCCAAATCGGTGGTAACAAGGATACGGTGTGTGCCGTTTCTAAACTTGATGAGCGTTCGTTCTCTAATGCCTTGATCGAGGCCACCATGAAATACATTGTTTGCCAATTTTTGGTCTGCCAATCGGCTGCTTATTTCTTCTACAGTATCTCTTTGATTGCAGAATATAAGCATGGGGTTTTTCCCTATTTTACACACCAATCGAAAAAGCGTATCTAACCTTTCTTGTTCGGTGGTAGTCACCATTTTTACCGTAAGGTTGTTTGGCGTATTTTGTATAGAAAAATCAATGATGGCGGGGTTGGTAAACCCTGGTAATTTGTATCCTTCTATGGGAGCTGTAGCCGAGGTTAGCATTCGTTTAGACACGTGGCGCAGTTGCTTTACAATTTTGGATATTTCGTCTATAAACCCCATTTCTACACACTTGTCATATTCGTCTAATACTAGTATGCGAATGCCTGTGGTATCTATTCTGCCATTGTTTAAGTGGTCTGCTATACGGCCTGGAGTGCCTATTAATACGGCAGGAGGTTGCGATAAATTATTTTTTTCTACTTGTACATCGTGCCCCCCATAGCAACAGTTCACTTTGTAGCCAGTACCCATTGTCTTGAACACTTGCTCTATTTGTATGGCCAACTCACGAGAGGGTACCAGCACTAGGGCTTGTATGCCTGATTTTGTCGGGTCTAGCAATTTTACTAAAGGCAATAGAAACCCAACTGTTTTTCCCGAGCCAGTAGGTGCCATCAATACGGTATTGATTTCTGTAGCTACAGTTTGCAAGGCTTGTAGTTGCATTGCATTCAATTTTTCAATATGCAGATTTTGCAATATATTTTCTACAGATGCTAGGCTAGTGGTCATGTTGGGTTAATTTATAATTTGAGAGAATGCATCGTTATTGCATGTGGCAAGGTAAACATTTTTTATCTAGTGAGGTCGTTTGAGCTTGCTTGATAGCAATAGATATTAATATTCTTCTTTAATGATGGTTGCTTGAACATAAAAAAAGCGTAAGCTATGTTGGCTCACGCTTTCAAGGGTACAGCTATAAACACTTACTCACTTAGTGGACGTTCTGCAACCACTTGCCCAATTGAATCGAAAGTGATTTCACTTAGTTTATTTTTTCTTAGCAATTCAACCACATATTGTTGGTCGCCGTTAGCTACTATCTTCTTTTGGGCAAACTTTATATTTCTAATATCTTTTATGCGGGTTACCACAAACGCAGGCAAATCGGTGTTGGCTACTTCCATTTTTGATTCTATAAAATCCCCTTCTTTGTTCAGCACTATTTCTTGCTCTTGCTTTCCTGCAATGAAAACGACATCGTACTTGCCATCTATAGTGGTAGTCCATTCCACATTTTTTAAATCTGGGAAATTTACATAGAGATATTTATTGACCGCTACAGGCAAATTGTCGAAAAATGGATTAGAAACATCAATGGCGGATGCAGCAATTACAAACACAATTAGATTGACGAAAATGATAGATAACTTTTTCATAATTTTAGAATTTTAAAATGAAGTTATATTTATCCAAGGGCAAGGTGCCTATTGGCTTTTATGTAATTTATAAACCAAACTTAGTACTCGATTCTGAAGTAAATCTGATAGGTTAAAATATATTTCTAGGGCAATCGCTATTCATTTTACCGCTATTTTGCTAAATTTAATTTCGATATCTTTTATTCTCAATGAAAAAATATTTTTATAGTGTATTATGTTTTCTGCTCCTATTTTCGATAAGTAACTTATGGGCTAACCACCCCAAGGTTAGCAAGACTGAAGCACCTACGCATCAATCCTTGTATTATAATAGCCAAAAATCTAAGCTAGAAGGATTCAATATCAAATTGTCGCCATCTATTTTTTGGAAAACAATGGTTTTAGAATTGGAGCATCCCATCGGCAAGAAGTTTACTATAGGGTTAAATGTACTGGCAAAATTAGGCACCTGGGATGGCGTGAAAGCCAACCGTACCATGCCGCAGGAAGATTATTTGAAAAATGGAGTAGGATTTGAATTGGCTGCCAAATATTATTTTACTGCCGATGCTCCAGAGGGCTTCTACGCTCAGGCCAATGCCGCGTACAACAATATTTTTTATTTTGATGGCAACACAAGGCCTTTTTCTTTCTACAGTCATTGGCGAGAGCAGCAAGGAGCTACCTCTAGTACCTTTATCGCCCCCCAGCCCTTTCATTTTGGTTTGGGAGTAGGCTACCAGGTGATATTGTTGCCAAAACATTTTATAGGAAATGTGATGATAGGCACTCAAGGAAACTTTTCGGGCAATAATGAATTTCAATTCTCTCTTTACTTAGCTCCGTCATTAGGATATGTATTTTAGCAAACATTTTTTTATAGCTGGTACGGTATTATTGGCCTTATTATTTTCTTGTAAAAAAGAAAGTGACACTGTGGATCCATTGCTTCTTGGCAACTGGTCTGATGGAAATTCTAAATATACATTTTCTCAAAACCTAACCTTTGGCATAAAGTACCTTCGTAGCGGTACTGCTACAGAGGCGGTAGTAACAGATAGTATTTGGGGCAAATATTCGGTGGACAACAAACGGTCAAATATATATTTTGAAGCATCACAACTAACCGAAAAAAAACAACCTCAGCAAGTAGTAAATAGAAGAATCTCTCTACCAGTTTGGAACTATAGCTTTACTACCGATAGTGTTCTCAATTATAGTTCTAATTCTATAAAAGGACAATTGAGAAAAATAAAAAAGTAGCATTTTTGATGTCTAATCATTTTTCTGCAAAAAAGTTTTTTCACGAAATACTTTTGTCAATTACTGCTTACTCGCCTAATGAACAAAGGGCGATAGCATTTTTAATATTTGAAAAATTATTAAACATTTCTCGTTCTGATATTTTGACCGACAAATTAATTCCTGAATTTTCAAAAGAAAAATTAGCAGAATTAGTAAACTTAATAGAGCAAATAAATCAGCATGTTCCAGTACAATATTTATTAAAGGAAGCCGATTTTTTTGGTCATACATTTTATGTCGATTCACGGGTATTGATACCTAGGCAAGAGACAGAAGAACTGGTTGCCAGTGTTATAGAAGGAGCCGAAAAATTAGCCCCTATATCCATACTAGATATTTGTACAGGCAGCGGCTGTATTGCTATCTCGCTGGCCAAGGGATTGCCAAATGCTAAGGTTAGTGCGGTAGATATTTGCGAAGGAGCATTGGCGGTAGCTCAACAAAATGCGTTGAAAAATAATGCCTCTGTTAAATTTTACAAGCAAGATATTTTATCACCATTATCGACCTCGCTGCTGGGGGAGAAGTACAATATAATTGTTAGCAACCCGCCTTATGTCACAGTCGCTGAAAAAAGCATGATGGCAACGAATGTATTGAGTTACGAGCCACATTTGGCTTTGTTTGTAAGCAATGAAATGCCGCTTATTTTTTATAATGCTATTTTAACTCATGCTCAAAAATTGCTGAAAAAAGGCGGTAAAATTTATTTTGAAATCAATGAGCAATACGGAACAGAATTAGCCCAATTGATGAAGGAAAAAGGATTAGAAAATATTAGAATTATTAAAGACCTAAGCAACAAAGACCGCATGGCTGTAGGTGTGTGGAATAAATAATAATGCTAAACAACAGGTTGTAAATTGGCTAATTGTTGACCTCTGTGATCAATGATTGAGGTAACATCAATAAAAAAGGAAGTGCTTTGGTGTAGTCGAGTTCCTCGTAAAATATACCTAATCGGTTTAAGTTTTTGTAATAATTATTAATATTCTTGTAATAGTTAAATTCACTTTGAATAAACCATGCTTTCTTTCCTAATTTCTCTGCTATAAACCACTTTTCTAAAAGCCTACCTGCCCTACCGTTGCCATCTTCAAATGGGTGTATATTCACAAAAACGATATGTATCATAGAGGCAAAATAAAATATTTGTGGGGTGGTTAATTCTACTTTTATTAAATATTCAATATCCTTCCAAAGCATGCCACATAAGGATTTTAGTTGGGTTGGGGGAGCTGCTTCAAATTGAATTCTAAAAGTTTTATGTTCCATAACCAACATATTATTTTTTCTATACACGCCTTGGGCAAAGCTGGGAAGCAAATGTTTCGCAATTAGTTTATGACTTTGTAAAAAATTGGTTTTAGTAAGCTTATTAGCTTGAGCAAATAGGTACGCTTCATACAAATCATTTGGTTTCTCAACCAAATTTGGCAGATAATTTATATTTAGCATTTTATATTTAATATAACTATCCACTTCCATAGGTTCTCCTTCAATTTTTGAAGAAGAAATAACAGACACCGACGTATAAAAACTAAAAGTATCTGTGGAAATATCGGCATCTTTCAATGCGTCAAACTGCAATGCTAGCCCTTGCTGTATTTGCTCGCAATAAGTTGCCAGAAGCATGGAAGGTATTATTTTCAGTTGCTTTTCAAAATCCATTTGAGGTGTCCACTTTAATCCCAATTTAATCAATATTTGGAAACGGTAATAACCTAATGATTACAAAAAAGCCACGCCCTCAGCAATGCTGTGCTGTGGGCATGACTTAGATTTAAAAAACTGGGATTTAACTTTGAAAAAATTATTACCCCGAGATTTTGTATTCGTAGGCTTTCAATGTAGTGCCTGCAACTGTCTTTTGCTCATTTGAAAAATTTATAGTTATAGATTTTCCATTGTCAAATGTCGTACGCTCTACCATAAAGTCGTCGGTTAAAAATTCATGATTGGTCATCTCTGCGGTGGCTATTTTCCCAAACCAATCATCGACGTGCAAGGTTGCTTTGATGGCCTCTAATTGGGTGTTGTTTTCTTCTGATTGCCCCCAATACAACATAAAATATCCCCATAGCATGTCTTCCAAATGTTTTGGGTGGCTTTTAGATTTTGCTATTTCGGCAGGTAAAGATTCGTTTATGGATACGTATCTTCCCATCATCACACAATCGTGAAATACTAATGGCCATAATGGTATGGATTCGCCCACAATCCGCTTGTGGCGGCACTCCATCCAATCTACGGTAGGTATGCCAAAATCGGCACTTTCTTCACTACCAAAAATCAAACCTTTGGCTTTGTAAAATTTGATTAATTCAATTTTACGTTCTAAATCTTGCTTACGGGTTTGGGTATTGCCTGCCTCATAAGATTCGTAAAGCTGCATGGCCGTAGTGGTGTCTATAAACATTCCCTTGGGTGCTACTTGCTTTATTTGCTCCCAATTTCTTTTTGCAAACTCGATACTGGCTTTAGAGTTCATGATGTACGATTGCCCTGGGTCCCAATAGCCGCCTACTAGGTATTCCCCATTCTGCCGTATGTTTATTCCTTGAGGAAAACTAGGGTTGTGCTCGTAGGTATCTTGATAATTGTCGTGCAGCACTACTGAAAACTCCGATGGAGCATCGCAAGCCTTCTTTAACTCCTGGGCTGTTCCTACTTCTGGGCTTGGTGGCCATACATCTGGGTGACCATAGTCGTAGCCTCCTTTGCCCCATCCTCTAATGTTAATGATGCCACTTTTCATGCCTGCTTGTTTGAACTGGGCAATAGATGCAGGCATAGTGCTAAATTTGTTTAATACGTGTAGTTGGCCTACGGTTTTTTCAAATTCCGCATCTACTGGTTTTAGTTGATCTTGCTGCATATCTACACGCTCGGCAGCTCTAGAGGCAACAATAGAAACTAACCGACCACCTACCATGTTTTGTAAGGTAGGTGTGTCTTTAATTTTTGATGCCAATGTTTTGAACAAACCAATTTTTTGGGCGTGTTTTCTATAGGTCTTAGCCTGCTGTACATATCCATTTTGGGTAAATGTGTATTTGATGGTTCGTGAATTTTCCCATTTGCTCAGTGACTTTTGCCAGGCAGGAACTAGTGCCAGTGCTGAAGCCGAGATACCAGCATTCTCAAAATTTTCTTCAAATATCGCCATCCATCCATTTTTGCCATCTTGTTTTAGCCCGCCAAACCAACGCATGTTAAGATGTGTAAAAAACGCATGAAAATATCTTGATGGCATAGGTTTACGAATCAGTTTACCAATACCTATGGGTAGCACCAATTGCGAGCTTTCCAGATGAGGAGGAAACATGAGATTGGGCAATTGCTCGTCAATATTTTTTATTTGAAAAATCAAAAATTCTTTTTCCAATTTTACATTGCAGGTGAATGTACCTTTAATCTTTTTTGCCAATCCCAGCACAGTAAATTTCACCTCATCGCCTTGCAACTCTCCTCTGAATCGGCCGGGGTACTGGTCGCACATAGACCGTTCTTGTCGCACCCACACATGCCCACGGTCTATACTCTCTTCTTCTTGATATGCCACAGGCGACATTGCCCAACTGGTATTGCTTATTTTATCGAGTAGGGTTGCAGAGGCATCGCTATACCAAGTGAAAGAAATAAATTCATTTTCTATTTTTTTTAATATTTGCGGATTAGCCTCCCCGTCTTCTAGCCAATATTCTGGAATAGAAGTATGTGGATGCGAAGAATTGTCTTTGCCTGTTAAATTTAAAGACACTATGCTGCCAGCACCAAGCGTTGCTAGGCTAGCCAAAAATGGTCTGCGTTTCATCATTGTTTTTGGGGGTAAAGGGTTTGGGGTAATTAAGTGATAAAAGTAAGGAAAAGCATTGGTACTAGAATAACTTTAATTATCCTAAAACTAAAAAATCACAAATAAATCATAGATTAGGGTTTTTTAGTCACTTAAATATTTAACATC
>JAAFID010000122.1 GCA_013297765.1 Cytophagales bacterium
ATGGGGTCAAAAAATTGAAGTGGATGCCCGCCCATCGGATGCTATAGCCATAGGACTGCGGTTTGATGTGGCCATTTACACCTACGAAAGTATCCTATCAGAAGCAGGTATAGTGCTTGCCGATGGAGAAGATACCAAAAAAACGCCCAGTAACAAACCAGCCAAACGCAAAGAAGAAACAGCGATGGCTACTACCGAAAAATCAAGTTCGGAAGTGAGCAAAGATACCAATGCCGAGCAACTGAAAGCCATGCTAGACGAAGCACTTGCCCAAGAGGACTACGAACGAGCCGCCAAAATAAGAGACGAGTTGAATAAGAGGAATTGATTGGGTTTTTTTGTTCTAAACTGAACGAAGAAGGTGATGAATTATTCTTTGTCATTTCGAGTGCAATGAGAAATCTGAGGTGAGCATTTCGCCAATGAACGCCAGATACTTCGTTTCACTCAGCATGACAAAATAGGTTTCCTTCCATTATGAACGAGCCATTATTCTTTTGTCATTTTGAACGAAGTGAAAAATCTGAGGTGAGCTACGAAAACAAGCGTTAGGCTAAATTTAGCAGCCAATTTCTCCAAAATAAAAAATATTTTTTATCACCTTTCACTTTCATAACTTTACATAAATTTAATCAACCTTTTATGAATATTTTCACCAGACTACGCCTTGCTGCCTTAGTGTTATGTAGCTTTGTTTTCACCACTAGCTACGCCCAAAAAGAAGAAGATTATTTTATTACTGTCTGGGATTTGTCTTTGCAACCTTTAAACGAAAAAGGTATTTCTTTTTTGTCTTTAACCAATGGTGAGGTAGAATACTCTTGGGAGTCAATACCATTAAAACAATATGGTTCAGGAAAGTTTAATGCATCAAATAGTGAGGTGATTATTCCAAATTTACCATCCAATGCTATTATTAAAATAAAGTTTGCTCCACAAAATTTGAAGCGATTCTATTTTGATTACAATTACCAAATAACTGATGTCCTTCAATGGGGCAAAGTAGTTTGGAAAAGTATGGAAAGGGCTTTTTATAGATGTAGAAATTTGAATATTTCTGCTGTTGACTTACCAAATTTGACAGAATGTAACTCAATGAGCTTCATGTTTTGCGACTGCAACAAATTTAAAGGGCCACTTAATATAAACAATTGGAATACAGAAAAAATAACAGACATGAGTTATTTATTTGCTGTTACTGCACCATTAGAAGAGAATCCATTTAACCAGCCCATAGGAAATTGGAATACACAGAATGTAAAAAACATGGAAAATATGTTTGGAGGTGCAACTTTATTTAATCAACCTATTGAAAGTTGGGATACCAGAAATGTAAATTATATGAGTTTTATGTTTCAGAATGCCAATACTTTCAACCAGTCCATAGGAAACTGGAATACAAAAAATGTGTTTGACATGATGGGTATTTTTTCTAATGCAATCTCTTTTAATCAACCTATTGGAAATTGGAATACGGAGAGTGTTACGAACATGTCTCAAATGTTTATGGGTGCATTTTCTTTTAATCAACCCATAGGAAGTTGGAATACTCAAAATGTGCAAACTATGAAATTTATGTTTGATCATGCATATTCCTTTAACCAGCCAATAGAGCAATGGAATACTCAGAGTGTAACTAATATGGGAAGAATGTTTATTGCAGCATATTCCTTTAACCAACCTATTGGCAGCTGGAATACAAAAAATGTCTCTAGTATGTTTCAGATGTTTCAGTCTGCTATTTCCTTTAATCAACCTATTGAAAATTGGAATACACAGAATGTTACCAACATGAGATTTATGTTCTATAATGCTAAATCATTTAATCAGAACTTAGGTTCTTTCAAATTAAACCCATCAATTGCCATGTTAAACATGCTTGATTCTTCAAACATAAATTGCACAAACTATATAAGTACCCTGAACTCTTGGGCAAATAACCCCAATACACCAACAAATAAAGAATTTGGAGCAGCAGGGCTAAAATACAGTTCGCTCGCCCAAGCCGCTAGAGATGTCCTTACCAAGCCTGTAGCCCAAGGTGGCAAAGGCTGGACTATTTCAGGCGATGAACTTTCAAAAGAAGATTGTGGATTGATTACATCCACTCAAGAAGGAGTAGAGCAAGTACTACTTTCAATTTTTCCCAACCCAGCTCAAGACAAACTATATCTAACAAATGCTCTGGCAGGTTCTGCCTACAAAATTATGGATGGGTTGGGTAGAGAAGTAAATGCTGGCACTTTTCAAAATGAAGAAATCTCTATTGCTGGATTACCATCGGGACTATATACTTTGGTTTGTGGCAATAGAAGTTTTACTTTTGTGAAAGAGTAGGGGATTTGTTCAATTAGAATTATGGTCGGCAATAAATATTCTATTAGTAAACTTACAACTCTTCCTTACCCTCAATCTTTTCCACCAATACCGAATACCAATCTTTGCCATATTTTCTTATCAAAGGTTCTTTGAGAAATTGATACAGCGGAACGCCTAGTGCCTTGCCATGTCCGCAGGCGGGTGAGCAAATATCCCAGCGGTCATAGTTTAGGGCGTCGTACTGGTCGTAAGCTGTGATTCGGATTGGGTAAAGGTGGCATGAAATGGGTTTGCGAAAACTTATTTTTCCATCGAGGTAGGCTTGCTCTATTCCACATTTCAATATTCCTTGTGGGTTGTAAATAGCAAAAGCACACTCTCTGTCTTTGATGGTGGTGGTAGAGAAATCTCCTTCATGGTCGTGTATAAATGGGCCGTTGGCTTCAATAGCCTCCACTCCTTCGGGCGATAAGTACGGCAACACATCGTCGCAAATATCTTCCATGATAGACAGCTCATCCTCGCTAAGCGGTGCACCTAGGTCGCCCTCTACACAGCATGCACCCTTACATTTGTTGAGGTCGCACACAAAAAATTTATCAGCAATATCATCGCTGATGATGGTGTTGTCTATCGTAATCATGGATTTTTTTGTCCTTTATTTTTCTTGCGTTCTACCCATAGGTGTACATTTTCCTGCAATACATCTAGCGGTACAGATCCGTACTTGAGTACCACATCATGAAATTCTCTGATATCAAATTGGTCTTTCAAAGCTGCTTTTGCAGCATTCCTTAGTTCTAATATTTTCATCATCCCCACTTTGTAGGCGGTAGCTTGAGAAGGCATCACGATATATCTTTCAATAGATTTTTTGCATTCCAAATCAGATGCAGGCGTGTTGTCTTGAAGGTATTTGATGGCTGCTTCTCTAGTCCATTTTTTATCATGTAGGCCTACATCTACTACCAATCGGCAGGCCCTCCACAGTTCCATGGAGAGTCTTCCAAAATTAGAATATGGGTTTTTGTAAAAGCCAATTTCTTTGCCTAGTTGCTCGCTGTATAGTGCCCAGCCCTCTACATAAGCGGTGTAGTAGCCAATGTAATAGCCTCCGTACTTTCTGAATTTGGGCATAGGTTTCAATTCTTGAGCAATCGACAATTGCATGTGGTGCCCCGGAATGCCCTCGTGGTAGGCCAAGGCTTCCATTTCGTAATTGGCAGCCGTAGTCATATTGAAAAGATTCACATAATAAATACCAGGTCTAGACCCATCTGGTGCTGGGTCTTGGTAAAATGCCGTGCCTGCCGATTGCTCTCTAAAAGGCTCAACTGGTTTTACTACTATGGCAGCTTTGGGTTTGGTCAAAAATAAATCATCAAGATGCATACGCATGGTGTCAATGATTGCGGTAGCTGTAGCTAAATATTGCTGTTTGCCCTCTTTGTTATTTGGAAAATAAAATTGCGGGTCGTTTTTCATGAATTTGAAAAATGCTTTTAGGCTATCGCTTTTAAAATCGACCTGTTTCATCACCCCACGCATTTCTTCATGTATTCGGGCAACTTCTGAAAGTCCTGTTTGGTAGATTTGTTCAGGCGTAAGGTCTGTTGTGGTAGTGGCCTTCAAAGCATATTTGTAATAATTATTGCCATCAGGAAATTTCCAAACGCCATCTTTGGTATCGGCTTTCTTTTCTAGTTGTTCCAAATATGAAATTAATTGCAAATAGGCAGGCTGTACGTTAGCTATCAACGCTTGCTCTGCTTGTTTAGTAAGTTGCTGCGATTGGGCTGGTGCAAGTTTTAATGTTGCAATTTTGGTGGTGAAATCTTCTAATAAAGTGCTTTTTACTTTGCTATTTTTTTCAAATGGAATGCCTTTTAAAATATTTTTGCAATCGCTAATCACCATTGGAAATACAAATTTGGGAGCAATGATTTGTTTTTCTTCCCTTATTTTTAAGTTTTTTACCAATTGAGTAAATACGTCTTGAAAAGCTACCAACCTAGCTATGTATGCTTTTGCGTCGTTGCTATCTTTTACTGTATGAATATTAATCATAAATGCTGGCAAGTCGGCATGCGTACCAAACATTTGATTTACTGGATAATTATGCCACTGGTATTGGTATCCATCTATTTTCAATTGTGCACCATATTCAAATAGGCGATAGCTCAGTTGGGTTTGCTCGTCGAGCATTTCAAAGTTTATGTTCTTTTTCAGGCTTGCCAATTTTGCTTTTAGCGAGTCTATTTCTCTAGCTTCATTTTCAGGCGATATATCGTCTAGCTTAGTATAGTCGGTCTTTATACCCAAGTATGTTTGTGTCATTGGGCTACGAGATACGTATTCGTCAAAAGCCGCATCGAAAAAATCATTGGCTTTCTTAGACGCTGTTTTTATCTGCTCGGGGGTATATGAGGTTGTAAGTTTTGTCGATTGATTTTCTTTGCAGCCCAACAGCAGTGAGGTAATCAGCAAGCAAATTATAATTATTCTATTCATAAAAATTAGAATTGTTGATTTGCAAAAATATAGAAAGTAAACCACAATTTTGGTATGAATCTATACCTTGCCCTTAAATGCCTTGGGTTTTACAGCAAAAATTAAATCATTAGTCCTTATATTTATAAATACCCTTGACCGAGTTGAATGGGCCGAATGATTTTTGATGGTGAAAAACTTACCCAATTAACTTGGATACATAATTTACAAATGATTAAAGAAATAGAAATAGTAAAATACCAGTCGTTACTTGGCGACATAAAAACCGCCATACAACGTGCACGACTTCGTGCTACACTTTCCGTAAATGCCGAAATGATTTTGCTCTATTGGCAAACAGGTAAAATGATAGCCGAACGCCAGCAGCAAGAGGGCTGGTCGTCAAAAGTTATTCCACGCTTGGCTGCGGACTTGCGAAACGAGTTTGCCAACCTTAAAGGCTTCTCGGAAAGAAATTTGGGTTATATGTTACGTTTTGCTCTCGAATATTCCGAAGAACCAATTTTGCAACAGCTTGTTGCAAAGAAACAAGGCATTGAAAAAGACAGAAATATAATTTTGCAACAGACTGCTGCAAAATTTACAGACAATATAATTTTGCCACAGCTTGTGGCAAAATTGCCTTGGGGTCACAATATTTTGCTAATGGAAAAAGTGAAAGACAAAAATGTGCGTCTATGGTATATCCAGCAAACCATTGAAAAAGGTTGGAGCAGAGATTGGCTACTCAACGCCATCAAAATGGATAGCTACGCCCATGCCCAAAAGCAAATCTACTCGCACAATTTTAGCGAAACGCTTCCTACTATTCATGCCGATTACGCAACAGAAGTATTTAAAGATGCTTACAATCTAAGCTTTTTGGGCATAACAGAAAAAGTAAAAGAAGCTGAATTAGAGAAACGATTGGTGGAAAAAATAAAATCGTTTGTGCTGGAATTGGGCAGGGGTTTTACATTTATCGGTAACCAATATGGCTTGGAATACAACAACAAAGAGTATTTTGTAGATATGCTTTTCTTTCATCGTGGTCTGCGTTCATTAGTAGCCATTGAATTAAAAATGGGTAGTTTCAAAGCCGAATATATTGGCAAAATGAATTTGTATTTATCGCTACTTGATAAATTGGAAAAGGGTGAAAGCGAAAATCAATCTATAGGTATTATCCTTTGTGCAGACAGAGACCATTTAGATGTGGAAATTGCTTTGCAAGACATTAACAAACCGATAGGTGTAGCGGAGTATCAACTATTGTTGCCCAAAGATGAATTGCAAGAATTGTTGGTGAATGAAATAAAAGCAAGTGAAGAAACGAATGATAAAGAAGAATGAGTGCGATTAAGAAAACTTGGGTCACTACACCCCAGCCAGATACTACCGAGGTTGAAACATTAGCAAAATCCATCAACATCAATCCTACTTTGGCTTCATTGCTGGTGCAGCGAGGTATTACTGATTTTGATTTGGCCAAAGATTTTTTTAGACCTAGCCTTGACCAATTGCATCATCCATTTTTGATGCAAGGAATGCAACAGGCAATAGATAGGCTAAAGACCGCAGTAGCAAAGGGAGAAAAGATATTGGTTTATGGCGATTATGATGTCGATGGCACTACGGCGGTGAGTGTATTTTATGGCTTCTTTTCCGAAATTTATCCTCATATATTTCATTACATTCCTGACCGATATAAAGAGGGCTATGGCGTATCACAAGCGGGCATAGACTGGGCTGCTTCAAATGGAGTAACCCTTATTGTGAGTCTCGATTGTGGTATAAAATCGAGTGAAAAAATTGCTTATGCTCAGTCGCTTGGAATAGATTTTATTGTTTGCGACCACCATCAGCCAGGCGAAGAACTGCCTCCAGCCTTTGCTGTACTTGACCCAAAGCGTAGCGACTGTAGCTATCCATTCAAAGAGTTGAGCGGTTGTGGGGTAGGTTTTAAATTGCTTCACGCCTATTGCCTAGATCAAAATTTAGATACCGAAAGACTTTTTTCTTACCTTGATTTGGTGGCCATCAGTATTGCTGCCGACATAGTGCCCATTGTCAATGAAAATAGGGTAATGATGGCTTTAGGTTTACAAATCATTAACAAACAAATTCGCCCTGGGGTGAAAGCATTGGCAGGAATTTCTGGCTTTAAAAAATCACTTACTGTTACAGATGTAGTTTTTGGACTTAGCCCCAGAATCAATGCGGCAGGGCGAATAGGCCATGCAGATAGTGCGGTGAAATTGATGTTGAGTAAAACGGAAGAGGAAGCTGAAACTTGGGCAGAGGCACTCAATACCAAAAACAGTACCCGCAAAGATTACGACCAGTCGATTACCAAAGAAGCACTAGAAATGATTGCAAGTGCAAGTCGTGGCGATGCAGTATCTACAGTACTTTACAAAGAAACCTGGCATAAAGGTGTGGTAGGCATCGTAGCCTCACGTTGCATAGAGCAGTACCATCGCCCTACCATTATTCTTACCGAATCTAATGGCAAGGCTACAGGTTCTGCAAGGTCGGTAGAGGGGTTTGATTTATACGTGGCTTTACTTCAATGTGATGATTTGCTAGAACAGTGGGGCGGTCATAAACATGCGGCTGGGCTGACAATGAAAATAGATAATATTGAAGCATTCCAGCAACGGTTCGAGGAAGTGGTCGCTGGTTGCATAGAGCCTTGGCAACTCATTCCCCGCATTAAGATTGACGGCGAGCTGGAATTGCATCAAATTACAGATAAATTTTACAACATCATTTCACAAATGGCTCCCTTTGGCCCAGGCAATATGCAGCCCATATTTGTGTCTAGAAACGTTGTGGATACTGGGCAGGGCAGAATACTGAAAGAAAAACATTTGAAACTTACCTTAAAGCAACCAGAATCTAACATTTCTATAGACGCCATCGGTTTTGGTATGTCAGCTTATTTTGATAAAATAAAATCAGGTGTTCCATTTCATGTATGCTACCAAATAGATAGAAATGAATTTCAAGGAAGAACCAGCCTGCAATTGATGTTGAGAGATATTAAATTTGACTAAAATAAATTATTAAAATAATTGTGATAAACTTCAACTTGTAATACATTTGTAATTATTTTTCAAAAAATGGCAAATATATTTATTCATACCAACATCATTTTTACTCCATTCGCAATGGGTGCTGGAAGAATACTGCCATTTAGCCCTAGGCTGTAGGCCTACATAACTTTATTTTTACCTATGTGGTAAAATCATTTCCCAAAAAAAATCCTTAACAATATCTTAACTTTCATAGTTATTTAATTATTCATTCATTTATATTCTGAATTTTATTTAAGAATGTCTGAAATCAAAGAAATCGCTGTAATGGTTGCCAATGAAACCCATTTGCACCTTGCAGAAGCTATTTGCAAAGAAATGGAAGAAAGTGCCAAGGCTAGAGGCACGGGCATTGCAAAGCGTAATCCTGATTATATTCGCAAAAAAATACAAGAAGGTAAAGCCGTAATTGCCATTACGCCTGAGGGCGATTTTGCTGGCTTTTGCTATATTGAAACTTGGGGACATGGCAAATACGTGTCTAACTCTGGACTAATTGTGGTGCCTACCATTCGTAAAAGCGGGCTGGCTACTCGCATCAAAGAAAAGGCTTTTGAGCTTACCCGCACGAAGTATCCAGATGCTAAACTATTTGGCTTGACTACAAGTGCTGCTGTAATGAAAATCAACTCAGAACTGGGTTACAGACCTGTTACCTTTTCTGAACTTACCGACGATGAAGACTTTTGGAAAGGCTGCTCTAGCTGCGTAAACTACGAAATACTCATGAGCAAAGACCGTAAAATGTGCTTCTGTACTGGCATGCTATACGACCCAGCGGAGAAAAAACAGCCCGAAGAAAAGAAAGTTGAAATTATAGAAAAGTTGGATTTGTGGGAAAGATTTCAAAACTTAAAAATTATGAAATTAATAAAAAACATGGGCAAGGAACCTGCAAAAATGGTTTTTGCGTTGCTTACTTTCAAATGGCTTCATAGTGACTTTACGATATAATAACCTATTTTAAACTTATAAATTTTTGAAATAATGAATCAAAAGAAATTGGTTTTGGCATTTAGTGGTGGCTTAGATACTACCTATTGCTTAAAATATTTGACAGAAGATAGAGGCTTTGAAGTGCACACCGTAATTGTTGATACAGGTGGTTTTACTGCCGAAGAGCTGGCAGATATAGAAAGAAAAGCCTACGAACTGGGCGTTACTCGCCATACCTGCGTGTATCAAACCCCGAAATACTATGAAGAATGTATTAAGTATATGGTGTTTGGAAACGTGTTAAAAAACAACACCTATCCACTTTCGGTTTCTGCCGAGCGTATGTTTCAGGCATTGGCCATTGCAGAATATGCCAAAGAAATCGGTGCTGATGCAGTAGCCCATGGTAGTACTGGTGCTGGCAATGATCAAGTGCGATTCGATTTGGTGTTTCACATCCTCATTCCAGGCATAGAAATCATCACCCCCATTAGAGACAATAAGCTGTCGAGAGAGGCAGAAATTGAGTATCTGAAAGCAAAAGGAGTAGAGAGAGATTGGACAAAAGCAGCCTATTCCATCAACAAAGGAATATGGGGAACTAGTGTAGGGGGCAGAGAAACACTGACCTCTGACGGTTTCTTACCAGAAAGTGCATGGCCTACTCAAGTGACCAAATCTGAGCCAGAAGAAATTTCTTTAGAATTTGAACAAGGCGAATTGGTAGGCATAAATGGAATTAAAGCCGCCGATTCGGTAGGTGCGATATTGTGGCTTAGAGAAATTGCAGCCCCATTTGGTATAGGCAGAGACATTCACGTAGGCGACACCATCATAGGTATCAAAGGACGTGTAGGGTTTGAGGCCGCTGCTCCGCTTATCATTATCAAAGCCCATCATTTGCTAGAGAAACACACCCTTACCAAATGGCAAATGTACTGGAAAGACCAACTGGCCAACTGGTATGGCACCTTGTTGCACGAGGGTCAATTTCTAGACCCAGTAATGAGAAATATAGAAACCTTCTTGCAAGACAGCCAAAAAAGTGTGACAGGTTCGGTAAAAGTAAGATTAACGCCATATCAGTTCCAGCTTACGGGCATCAGCTCTCCACACGATATGATGTCGTCAAAATTTGGTACTTACGGCGAAATGAATAATACTTGGGGTGGCGACGATGTAAGAGGATTCTCTAAAATATTGGCCAACCAAGCCATGTTTCATGGGTTGGTGAATGAGAAGTAAATTATAAAATATTAATTACAATGATAAAAGTAGGAATCGTAGGTGGTGCAGGCTATACTGGTGGTGAACTGTTGCGGATATTGGTATTTCACCCGCAAGTAGCCATTCAGTTTGTACATAGCAACAGCAATGCGGGAAACTTAATTTCAAAGGTGCATAGCGATTTGTTGGGCGTTACCGATTTGCGGTTTACCAGCGAAATGAGTGATGACATTGATGTGCTTTTCCTTTGCGTAGGGCATGGTGATGCTGCTAAGTTTTTGCTGGCAAATCCTGTAAAAAAAGGAATCAAAATAATAGATCTTTCGCAAGATTTTAGAATTACCAAACAAGGCAATG
>JAAFID010000123.1 GCA_013297765.1 Cytophagales bacterium
TGGAAATGGTACGCACTTGCCTACCACACTGTCAATATTGGCAACGGCCAATGGATATACATACAATGGTGCAGAGAAATTTTTGATACATCCGCCGTTGTAGGTAAATTTCAATGTAACATCATTCTTACCTGTAAACGTGGGAATGTAGCTGCCGCCAGCATTGAGCGAATCTATCTTAGTATTACCTACAAGCCAAGTATATTTTATTGGGGCAGATTCGCCAATGTATTTCGGGCCAAAATAATTTACAGAAGAATTATAAAAACAAATGGTGTCTTTGCTGAGCCCAAATGTCATATCGGGTAATTTATTGAAAACAGTAGCCTCGGCTCTACGAATACAATCTGCAGAGTCGGTAACTATCACCGATGTTTTATATACACTGTCTTTTGCATATAGGTGTTTTGTAACTAAAGAGCTGTCTTTATTGCCGTCTCCATAGTCTAGCATTACTGATTTGATGCCCCAAACAGACTTGGGTTTTTTATCATTAGAGCTGGTAGTCGTTGTGTTAAATCTTATGGTATCTTTCGGATTACAATATAGACTTGATCCAAAACTAATTTCTATAGGATTTCTTATTTCTAGGGTAGTGTCGGCACCACACTTATTGGCATCTATGGCATATACTTTTATGTTGGTAGTCTTATCGCCTGGGTAGGTGATACGTACTGTCTTTAAGGTATCGCTTTCTTCGATGGTTACTTCTTCAGATGTTTTCTGCCATAAATATTTATAGGCATAGTCGGGGTTGGTCGAGTTGCGAGGCTTGCCGCCACTGGCCGTTACCGTTACTACGGTATCCAGTTTTGTACATTTGAAATCATAACTGTTGAATGTTTTTAATTTAGGGCCACTTAATATTTCAACGTTTTTGGAAACAGTTGCCACACAATTGCTCGTCTCAGTACTTACTTTAAGTGTAAATTTGAGTGTGCCCGATTTGGGATTTTTATATTTAAAAATATTTGTAGGAGAAGACCCAATCAACTTGTCATTAACATACCATTCTCGATTTCCGATTTTGCAATTAGATATACTACTATCTACCAAATCAAATATTTGATTTTCGCAAATTGCTTTTATTTTTACTGTGTCATTAATACGATCTAGCCCCTGCACACCAAACCTTGCGGTAGGTGGCTCGCAGACCGTAATTACCTTTTGTATAGAATCCACACACTTATTCTTGTCGATTACTTTTAATTTTACTGTATATTTACCTGTTTTAGTGTAATATTCTTTCACATCGGGCTTGGCCTTGTCGCTGGTAGTGCCGTTGCCAAAGTCCCATTTCCAAGTGGTGATGTTGGCCTGTGGAAATGAAAAGTCAGCAAAAGTTGTTTTCTTGCCCACACATAACGTGTCTGAAAAAAAAGAAGCGAATAAATTACAATTGCCTGCACCTCCTTTTTTTACGGTAATCTTTATTTCTTTAGTGGCTACCAATTGTGGGCAGGCATCGTCTTTTACGGTAAAAGTTATCGTTTTTACGCCTTCATCGGCATCTTTTGGTGTCCAGCAAAATGTGCCTACTGGCTTTGTGCCGCCTGTGCTAGAAAACAAACCGCCTACTATGCCATCGTTGCTGGTTATGGTAAGTCGCTGCAAGGCATCGGGGTCGCTGCCGTAAACTTTAATACAAAAGTTTTTCCCTGTACTTACTGTTGTATCTGTACGACTTGAATTGCTAAGTCCAGAAAGAATGGGAGGAGCATTTTTACCATCTTGTACGGCTATTTGCAAATCTCTCACTACGCTGCCTACTACTTTTCCATTTCTAATTTCTTTGACCAATACTGCAAATACCGTACGTTCATTGGCTTTGGTGGGTGTTAGCGTCACCTCGCCATTGGCAGTGTTCAATGCAAATGCAGGTGATGAAGATACTGGGTTGGTAAAAGAATAAGGTGAATTGTAAACTAAGTTGGTTGTTTGTTTATCTCTCGGTGCTATGAGAGAATATTCTAGCTTATCTCCATTTTTCTCAATTGTACCAGGGTTAATGCTGGCGGCACTGCCAAGCGTAAGAAAAGCAACCGGGTCATTGGGGAAAGTAGGTGAATCGTTGGCCTCAAAATCAAGATTGTTCAAGGTCGATTCTAAATACAAACATTTTGTTTGTGGGCTTACGATGGTGTTTACTTCTTTGCTTCTATTGCAATCTTGCCAGCTAAATACCCAATCGTTACATTTTTTGGGAAGGGTGATTTGCTTGCTGTAAATGGCTTTGTAAAAACCCAATCCTGTACCGCCCTCGCAGCGTGTAAGTGTATTGCCACAAGCCGATACGATTTTCTTAGATTGTAAAATCATATTGAACTTGTCTTGCACATTGCAAGTGAGCGATTGGAAATCGACTTGGTATCCTTCATTTACCTTTACATCGGCACCGCACTCAAAAAACACTGTGAGGTTCAACTCGTAGGTAAGCCCCGAAATGTGCTTGTAAGTAAGGTCAGCCGCTACAATATTGCCTGCTTGTGCATGCTGAAACGAAAAGGTAATGGCCAAAGCGACCAAGGTGAAAAAGCGAAATAATCTGTTCATATTACTTGTAGTTGGATATTCTTTGTTGCTATTTTGTATTGTTCGTCTTTATAAACTTTAAATTACTGAAATAATGAGCATTGCTCAATACGAAGCAGAAATTTAAAGCGAAATTGAACTTGTTCTTAAAAGGGCGAAAGTAAACAATTTCAAAAGTAATTAATATTCATCTAAAAAAACATGAATGAACATTAAATTATGATGAAAATAAGCTAAGATGTACCTTTTTGTATTTTATTTTAAAAAAAACAGGTGATACACTCCGCCATTTTTTCATCTGCACTCGACCAATTTATCTCTAGCCACATTGATATCCGCTAGTCTGAATTTATTGAACCCAAAAGCGAAAGGAAATTTTGCCTAGAGTGCTGATGTCAAGATGTGCTTGTACTTTTTCAGCTTCTCCCCGAAGCGAACAAATAAGAAATATGCTCTTGCCATACATAACCACAAGTAGAAAATAAGTGACAATAGCAAAAACACTTTACTGTTGTGTGTTGTATGGAGCTATATCCCAAGGGAGAGTTAAAATCAACAAAAATGCCCCAAGTAAAACTTGTTACTTGGGGCATTTTTGTTGCACTTATTACGATATTAAAAGACGCCTTCGTTCAAAGCATTTAATGCTTCATTTTTATGCTGGGTGTGAATGAGCAACGAAACATTATTTTTGCTACCTCCATAAGAAATCATTCGGATGGGTATATTTTTTAATGCTTCAAATATCTTATTTACCAAGCCTGGCTTGTCTTCCAGAAAATCGCCCACAATGCATACAATCGATTGGTTGGCATCTACCTCTACCGTGCAAAAAGATTTTAATTCTTCCAATATTGCAGTCAAGTTCTTGGCGTCGTCTATAGTCACTGATACCGCTACTTCTGAAGTAGTAATCATGTCGATAGGAGTTTTGTATTTTTCAAAAATTTCAAAAACCCTTCTTAAAAACCCGTAGGCTAGCAACATTCTGCTGGATTTGATTTTAATTGCTGTAATGCCGTCTTTAGCCGCAATTGCTTTGATATCTTTGTCAGAAGTTTGGTCGGCTATTACCGTCCCTTTAGCCTCAGGCTGCATGGTATTCAGCAATCTTACAGGTATTCTATATTTCTTTGCTGGCAAAATGGTCGATGGATGCAAAATTTTTGCCCCAAAATAGGCCAATTCAGCCGCCTCGTCAAAAGTAAGTGCCGCTATGGGAAACGTTTTCTTTACTATTCGAGGGTCATTGTTATGCATGCCATCTATATCTGTCCATATCTGAATTTCTTCGGCACGTATGGCAGCACCCACAAGCGATGCGGTGTAGTCGCTACCGCCTCTTTTCAAATTATCGATTTCTCCTTTGGTATTTTTGGCAATGAACCCTTGGGTAATGAAATATTGAGCCTCTGGATATTTGGCTATTTCAGCCGTAAGCATTTGCTCTATATACTCGTGCACTGGCTCGTTGTCGTCGTCTATTTTCATAAACTCTAGTGCGGGCAACAATACCGATTGGTAGTTGATTTCTAGCAAATATTCTTGAAAAAGTGCCGTAGAAATCAATTCTCCTTCTGCCAATAATTCTTTGGTTTCTTTCTCTCCAAATGGTTTACCCACATAGCTTTTAATATAATCACAATGGGTATTTACTATGGCTTCCCCTTTTTGCTTTGCCTCAGCAGTAGTGTACAATAGGTTTACAAATTCGTGATATGGTGCAAATAATGCCTCGATTAATTGCGAACCTTTGCCATGGTCTCCCTCTGTAAGGGCTGCGGCTATGGCTACTAGAGCATTGGTTGTGCCCGAAACTGCCGACAATACTACTAGTTTTCGATCTTTACCAGCGATTAGACGGGCTATGGAATGCATCCTGTCTGGTTTTCCTACCGAAGTGCCGCCAAATTTTAATACTTTCATTCGATTGTAATTTGTGTTATAAATGTATGATTGGTTTAATGGATAGCATTTTCAATGCCGTAATGGCCGCCTCGTCGCCTTTGTTTCCATGCTTGCCGCCTGCCCTGTCAAAAGCTTGTTGCATATTGTTGGTTGTAAGCACACCAAAAATGATGGGTTTGCTGTATTTTAGTGCCACGTTGGTGATTCCATGTGCCACAGCTTCGCATATAAAATCAAAATGTTTGGTATCGCCCTGTACTACGCAACCAAGGCATATTACGGCATCTATATCGCTACGCTGTGCTTGCCATTGTGCGGCGAGAGTAAGCTCAAAGCTACCTGGCACATCAATTTTTTCAATGTTTTCTATGGCAATGCCATGTTTTAGCAAGGTGTCTAATGCTCCTGCATATAGCGAGGCTGTAACTTCTGTATTCCACTCGGCAACCACCAAGGCTATTCTGTGTATGCCAATTGGTTCTAGATTAGTAGTGGAATAGGTGCTTAGATTTTTGTTGCTGCTTGACATGGGTTATAAAATTGCATAGGTATCAAAAAGGGATAAAGCGAAATTGCCGCTCTATCCCTTTTTAATGTATTGTACTAGTGATTATTTTCCAGCTTTTGCTTCTGCAAGTGCTTTTAATTTTTTGGCATCGGTTACTTCCATTGCACGAAAGTGGTCTTTAATAATACGGTCGTATGCTTCTGCTGCTGCCTCGTAGTCTCCTTTTACCTCACAAGCCATCCCCAGTTTCATCAAATACCTAGGGGTAAAATATTCATTTGGCAAATAACCTGCTGCTTTTTTATAATACTCTACTGCTCCGTCAGTATCTTTCAGCTCCATGTAGGCATCGCCTGCAAGGCTGTAACCACGGGCTTGAACTAGAGCATCGTTGCTAGTGAAATTTTTCAAATAATCTAGTGCGTCTTCAAATTTCCCTTGCTGCAACAATGCTGCACCAGCGTAAAACTTGGCTAGATTACCAGCTTTCGTACTTCCATATTCATCTACAATATCTACTAAACCTAAATCTTTGCCATCACCTTTTAGGGCCTTGTCTAGCGAATCTGCTTCAAAGTAATATACTGCTTGAAACATGGCTTCTTGAGCTTCTTTGTTTTTATTTCCTTGGCTATAGAAGTAATACCCAATACCTGCACCTACTACTGCCAAAGCAATTAGCAAGTACGATAAGTTCTTTTTATTTTTCTGAAAAAACTCTTCTGATTTGCTCCAAGTGTCATCCATCAATACTTCTGCATCAGCAACTGGTGGCAATACGGTAGCTTCTTTTTCTTTAATTGTGGCCATTATAATTTAGTTAATCGGGCAAATATAAAACAAATCCGCTTACTGTGGAAAAGTTTCTTTGCATTTTTAGGTTTATTTAAAATAAAAAAGCCCAATCATCTTCTTTTTGAGAAATAATGATTGGGATATGTTTCGGTAATTTACTCTATGATATAAGGATAATCTTCTTGAGCATACACATCTTTGTAGGCCTCTTCTGGCTCTGGGTATGGCGACTCTTCCGCAAATTTTACAGAGGCTTCTACCACTACTTTTATTTGTGCATCAATCGCTTCTAAGTCTGCCTCGGTGGCATATCCTTTAGCAATCAGTTTGTCTCTTACTTGTTCTATAGGGTCTTGTCTTTTGTATTCTTCTAGTTCTTCTTTTGTTCTATATTTAGCAGGATCAGACATGGAGTGACCTTTGAAGCGATAGGTTCTAAATTCTAGCAAAGTAGGGCCTTCTCCTTTTCTAGCTCTTTCGGCAGCAATTTCTACGGCATTGTGTACTTCCTCTACATCCATCGCATTTACTGGTGCAGAAGGCATATCGTAGGCCTCGCCTAAGGTGTACAGTTCTGTTACATTCGAGGTGCGTTGTACAGAAGTACCCATGGCGTAGCCATTGTTTTCAATAACAAATATTACGGGTATTTTCCATAGCATCGCCATGTTCAACGTTTCGTGAAATGCTCCCTGACGCACAGCACCATCGCCCATGTAGCATACACATAGATTGCCCGTATTGTTGTACATCTCGGCAAATGCAATTCCTGCACCTAGTGGTATTTGTGCACCCACTATGCCGTGACCGCCCCAAAAACCTACTTTTTTATCAAATATGTGCATCGAGCCGCCTTTGCCTTTCGATGCCCCTGTGATTTTGCCAAACAACTCGGCCATAATCGCATTTGCTGGCGTGCCTAGTGCCAGTGGTGTCCCGTGATCACGATAGGTAGTAATGTATTTGTCACCTTCTCTCAATGCGGAAATTGCACCTACTGCACAGGCCTCTTGACCAATGTATAAATGACAAAATCCTTTGATTTTTTGCTGCCCATATAACTGACCTGCTTTATCTTCAAATTTTCTGATGAGTTGCATTTTCTCGTACCAAAACAAATATTGCTCCTTACCAAATTTCGAAGGAGAATTGGTTTTAGCGGCTGACTTTTCTTTTACACTTGCCATAAATCTTGTTGTATATGCTTTTAAAATGGTATGCGAAATTAACCAAAAACATTCAAAATCCAACTCTATTTGCATTACCTAAACTAGAATGTTTGGTCGTATATGCAATTATCATTTTCTACTCTTCTCTGCATACCAAAAACTACTGTAATGGAAGATTTGGTTGCTTTTAATATGAAAATAAAAGTAGCTCAATAAATTTGTTTATTGTTTTAAATCTAGAAGAAAGTACTTTTGCGAAACGATATGAAAAATGGCTACTGCTAACCACTTCAAGCCATTTAATACCGGATTTCATATTAACGATAACAATATTTAAAACATAAATTGCATGAACATACTCATTACTGGCGGTGCAGGGTACATAGGCACAGCATTGGTACAACAATTGGCAACACAACCTGATGTAAACAGTATTTTAGTTTACGACAACCTAACCCGTGATAACCACAATTTATTTATAGGAAAATCGCAAGGGTTAAGCCATAAAGTAAAATTTCAAATGGGCGATATTCTAGATTCTAGGCGTATTCGCAAGGCTTTGAAAGGTATTGATGTTGTGTATCACCTTGCTGCAAGGGTTTCTACTCCATTTTCAAATATTGATCCGCATTTTTTTGAACAAACCAATCACTGGGGAACGGCTGAATTGGTGTATGCAATAGAAGAAAATACTAGTGTACAAAAAATAATTTTTGTAAGCAGCACATCGGTCTATGGCTCTAGTAAAGATTTGGTAAAGGTCAATGCTACCCCCAATCCTGATACGTTTTATAGTATTTCTAAATTGCGTGCCGAGCAACATTTACAAAGGCTAGGTGAAAAAAGACAAACAACCATATTGCGCTGTGGCAACGTCTATGGCTTTAACCCCAGCATGCGGTTCGATTCTGTAATCAACAAATTTATGTTCGATGCACAATTCAATCACAAGATTTCTATTCACGGAACAGGCAAGCAATCTAGGTCTTTTATACACATTGACAGGGCTAGCAATTTGCTTTGTGCCTTACGAAATAGCCAAGAACCATCGGGCATACACCACCTTACAGATAAAAATTTGCAAATACTGGATATTGTAGATGTGCTAAAGGAACTGTATCCTGAAATGGAATTTATGTTTATCAACCAACACCTAGACATGAGAGATTTGAAGGTAGATACCTCATCGGCACTTTCTTCTCTTTATACTTTGCCTGAAACCGATTTAAAAACTGAGCTTACTGCATTCCAATCGCAGTTTGGGTTTACGCCTAAATTGTAAGTTTTTCACAAAAATATAGAGGGTAAAACCTACCCTCTACATTTTATTCGTTGCAATTTCACTTGTTCCATGGGGTAAATAACCATGGGTACTTTTTCGATGGTTACAGAACTGGTGTCTAGTCCAAAAGCACTAGTTTCAGAGAGACTGGCTTCTTTCATCATAAAATACAAATCCATAATCATTTGGTCGTAGCGGGGCAGGTGGTTGTCAAAACTTAGGTGTTTTTCTAACACTACAAATCTGAAATCGCCAATAACGTTGCGCTTGTTTAGCGAGGTGTATCGGCTGGTGAAATCTACTTCTTTGTTGGCTACTAAATCTTCAACCACTCTTCTAAAAAACAGATTTATGCGTTGCTCAACCCTGAAGCCCAGCTTAAACTCAACCCTTATCACATCATCTGGAATAAGTATTTTTACCGAATATTCCATGGTGTATGGGTCATCCACCACATCTATATGTACAAACCAATAGATGTCGGCACGCTTGGGTTGTTTTTGAAATATGGAATAAATGATTTTGGATTCTATTTCCTCCGGATGATTGGCACTAGTAAGATAGACCAAATGGGTCGCATATTTGGGCACTGTAAGGTCGCCGCTTATTTCTTTCAGCAGTGGGTAGTAATCTTTGAGGGAAACAAATTCGGTAAGTCGATTCTTGATTTTGCGGGCAGCAAACCAAACCCACATCACGACGATGAGCAAAGCACTGATGATTAAAGTTACATAGCCACCATGTGCAAATTTGCTCAAGTTTGCTACTAGAAACGAAAACTCAATAATGAAGTAAAAAAGAAATCCCACCATAACCAATAACCTAGATATCTTTTTGATATAAATAAGATAAAATGCCAGCAAAATACTGGTCATCATCATGGTGAGACTAATGGCTAGACCGTAAGCCCCTTCCATATTGGACGATTCTTTGAAATAAAGCACTACGCCTATACAGCCAAACATGAGCATCCAGTTGATGCTAGGAACATATATTTGACCTTTGAGAATGGTAGGATATTTAATTTTTACTTTCGGCCATAGATTCAGGCGAATGGCCTCACTAATAAGCGTAAATGAACCCGTAATGAGTGCCTGACTGGCAATAATAGCGGCCAATGTTGCAATGATGATTCCATAGATAAGAAACCAACTAGGCATAAGCGAATAAAATGGATTGCGACCATCTAACTTTTGACCTACAAGGTTTAATATCCACACGCCCTGACCAAAATAATTGATAAGTAAACATATTTTTACAAAAATCCATGTGTATCGAATGTTTGCCCTACCACAATGACCCAAATCAGAATACAACGCTTCTGCCCCAGTAGTACAAAGAAACACTGCCGATAGCAACCAAAATCCGCCAGGGTAATGAGTAAGTAAATCTATAGCATAATAGGGGTTCAAGGCTTTAAAAATAGTTGGGTTGGTCGCAATTTGATTCCAGCCTAACACTGCCAACATGAGAAACCAAATAAGCATGATAGGCCCAAAAGCACTACCAATAGATTTGGTGCCAAAACTTTGCATTAAAAAAAGAAAAATGAGAATAGCGATAACGATGGGAATAGTGTGCAAATCTGGATTGTGAATAAGCAAACCCTCTACAGCAGAGGATACAGATATTGGTGGGGTAATGATACCATCGGCAAGCAAGGCACTTCCGCCAATGATGGCTACCCAAACCAATGCGGGGGCTCGCCTTCTTACCAGTGCAAACAGAGAGAATATACCGCCCTCGCCATTGTTATCGGCTCTTAGTGTGATGATGACATATTTTACCGTTGTTTGCAACATCAATGTCCAAAATACACAAGACAAGCTGCCCAGTACCAATTGCTCGGTAATGGTATCCTCGCCAATAATCGCCTTGAAAACATAAAGTGGCGAAGTGCCAATGTCGCCGTATATAATGCCTAGTGTAACTAATAAAGCAGCAGTAGAGATTTTGTGCAAATGTTTGTCTTTCGCCATCGAAAAATAATAAACCTAAAAAGGCTATGTTGTGAAGTGTCAAATTTAGCAAATTACCCACAGGCAACAAACTCAAAAGATATTATCAGTAACAACTCAC
>JAAFID010000124.1 GCA_013297765.1 Cytophagales bacterium
AAAATATTGAACAATCCTTTAGTCTGTGCGGATAGAGGGACTCGAACCCCCATGCCTCGCAGCGCTAGATCCTAAGTCTAGTGCGTCTACCAATTTCGCCATATCCGCATAAATTGGATTGCAAACTTACAACTTTATTTTAAATAATCAACTCTATTTGCTGATTATTTGATTGGCTTTGTAAAATATTTTTTCGCTCAATTCACTTAATTATCCTCATACAGCTTCTAAAGATTTCAAATTTCCTTAAATTCGATTTTTAATAAAAATGAATATGAACAAATGTATTTTTTTAGATCGTGATGGCGTGTTGAATAGAGATAAGGTCGATTATGTGTACAAAAAAGAAGACCATATTATATTGCCTGGGGTGGTAGATGCCTTGCACAATTTTAAAAGTGCAGGATATAGGCTGGTAATTATTACCAATCAATCGGGCATTGCCAAAGGGTTGTACACCGCTGCCGATGTGATGATTTGTTATGATTTGCTGCAAGAGGCCTGTGGTGGAATTATTGATGGAATCTACTATGCCTCCTATCACCCAGATTACAATTCAGAATGCTTGACTAGGAAACCCTATACTTTGATGTTTGAAAAGGCAATTGCAAAGTTTGACATCGACACCGCCCAATCTTGGATGGTGGGCGACAAGGAACGTGACTTAGTTCCCGCTAGAAAGCTAGGCATTCGTACGGTACATCTTCAATGCGATTCCCATAAATATGATGCCGACCTTACGGTATTCAGTTTGTTGGAAGCAAGTGAAAAAATTTTAGCATAGCTGGCAATGTTTGAAAATCCATTTGACCCTGATAACAGCATCATCAAAGCAAAAATTAAAGAATGGATTGGCAATTATGTATCGATGGAAACGGTGACCAAGATTGAGATTATTGAGCTGCGACATTGCCTAGATCGACCATGCCCTGATATGACCACAAATATTTGTATAAGCTATTTGGGTGAAATAAAAACCTACACAGTTGCTAAACCGCTCGTTTATGTAAGAAAGTGGGATATAGAAGCCTTAAACCTTAGTTCCATTTGATAGATTGTACTGGTTTAATATTTGAAATAATAAGTACAGGAATAAGCAGTACCAATGCTATAGTGAAAAAAGTAATAAGATTGAGGTAGATAAAAATCTCCCAATGCCAGTAAATAGGGGCGTAAGGCATATAATACGTATTGGCATCTAGCGGAATTATTTTGAAATAATATTGCAAGGCACAAATGCCTAGCCCAATAATATTGCCAAGGAGCAAACCTTTGGCTACTATTTGAAACCCTTGCCACAGAAATATTTTTTGAATTTGTCTATTTCTAGCCCCCAGTGCCTTGAGCACACCAATCATGGGAGTTCGTTCCATAATCATGATAAATATGGTGGAGATAATATTAAAGCTGGCCACAAGCAATATTAGGCCTAGGAATATAATTACATTTTTGTCAAGCAACTGTAACCAGTCAAAAATTTGAATGTATTTTTCAGTCACTTTTTCTAGTTGCATATCATAGTCAAGTCCCTGCACTATGTTGGCGGTAGCGGTGTCTAGCTTGCTGAAATCACGAATATATATTTCATAACCGCCCACCAAGGTATCTGCCCAGTTGTTTATTTTTTGATTGAGTCGAATGTCGCAGATGGCCATCAAATCGTCAAATTCTTCCATGCTAGTTTCGTACACACCACTCACCACTAGCTTGCGGTAGCGAGGTGGATTTTGTACAAAATAAATAAGCACCGTGTCGCCAAGAGCCAGCCGCATTTTGTCAGCAATGCGTTTGCTCACCACCATTGATTTGGAATAACTGGTGTCTGCTAGGTTTGGCAAGTGCCCCGATAGCATGTTTTTCAAAAATCTAGTAGTATCAAAATCTGGTGCAATGCCCTTCAACACTATGCCATTGACCCCTTCTTTACTTTTTAGCAATGCTGCCTTTAAGCTATATTTTTGTATATGCAATATGTCTTTAAATTTAGAGGCATTTGCATACAAATTTCGCTGAGTAGAAATAGGATTTTCCTCAAATGAATTTTTAACATCATACTTTGTCACTTGCAGGTGTGCACCAAAACTGAATATTTTTTCCTCTATTTCTTTTCTAAAACCTTGCAATACAGAAAACGATACCAACATCACGGCAAGCCCTAGTGCTACGCTAATCACTGCTATAACAGATACCAAATGCGAGAAAGAATTTTTTCTCGTTTGGTTTAATCTGTTGGAGAGAAAATAATAAAAATTCAAAATGATTTATTAACTAATTTTACAAACCCTGTAGCATTTGATAATGCTGCAAACATACTACAAATTGAACATACCATCCTAAAATATCCTTTGAGCATGGGAATAAAAATAAATAGATTCTTGAGATTAATATGCCTAGCCTTCTTTGCTTTTCTATCTTGTAAGGCTCAAACAATAGCCGTAAAAGATTTTTCTGACTTGCCGCAACCAGTAAAAACAGTGGAAGTAGGAGCGGCTCATTTTTTCCAATATGAAAAACATTTGAAAGGGAAACGTGTGGCATTGCTCGTAAATCAAACTTCGGTGGTGGGCAAAACCAATACCCATTTGCTAGATACGCTGTTAAAAAGAAAAATTAATATTGTAAAAATATTTTCTCCTGAGCATGGCTTTCGTGGCAATGTAGAGGCAGGCGAGAAAGTTGCCAATAACAAAGATGCTAAAACTGGTTTGCCCATTATTTCACTGTATGGCAGCAATAAAATGCCCTCTAAAGAATCGTTACAAGATGTAGATGTGTTGATTTTTGATATTCAGGATGTGGGTGCTCGATTTTTTACCTATATCAGCAGCATGCACTATGCGATGCAAGCGTGTGCAAATTATGGCAAGACCTTTATCGTTTTAGACCGCCCCAATCCTAATGGGCAGTATGTAGCAGGCCCAGTATTGGATTTAAAATTCAAATCATTTGTAGGAATGCACCCTATACCCATAGTACATGGGCTTACCGTGGGCGAACTAGCAATGATGATTAATGGCGAACATTGGCTAGACAGTAATAAAATATGCAAGTTAATAGTGGTTCCCGCTAAAAATTACCACCACAAAATGGATTATATATTGCCCGTAAAACCATCGCCCAACTTGCCAACGGCACAAAGCATATTATTGTACCCCACCCTGTGTTTGTTTGAGGGAACTACCATTAGTTCGGGACGTGGTACAGATAAACCTTTTCAAATATACGGAGCCCCAGATTCAACACTCGGCACATACACCTTTACTCCCATAAGTATAGTAGGAGTAGCCAAAAATCCAATGCATGAGAATAAATTGTGCTATGGTCAAGATTTAAGTTCGAACAAAGAAAAATTTACTTTGAAATATTTGATTCAATCCTACCAAAGAAGTATCGATAAACAGCATTTTTTCAATAACTTTTTCTCAAAATTGGCTGGAAACGATATTTTGGCCAAACAAATAAAAGCTGGAGAAAGTGCGGAAAGCATCATGCAGTCTTGGGTTGCTGATGTAGAAAATTATAAATTGAAAAGAAAAAAATACCTATTATACAAAGATTTTGAATAATACAATGAACACCCCGTTACGCATCATATACATGGGTACGCCCGAGTTTGCAGTACCTGGCTTAGATGCCTTGGTAAATTCGGGTTGCCATGTAGTAGCTGTAATCACCGCACCAGACAAGCCCGCTGGCAGAGGGTTAAAGTTGCAAATGTCGCCAGTGAAAGAGGCGGCATTAAAACACGATATACCTGTTTTGCAACCAGAGAAACTAAAGGCCACAGATTTTCTAGAAACATTAAAAAGTTACAATGCCGATTTGCAAATAGTAGTTGCCTTTCGCATGCTGCCCGAGGTAGTGTGGAATATGCCTCGTTTGGGAACTTTTAACCTACATGCCTCGCTGCTACCGCAGTATAGAGGGGCAGCACCCATCAACTGGGCAATTATCAATGGAGAAAAAGAAACTGGAGTCACTACTTTTTTTCTAAAACACGAGATAGATACCGGCGATATCATTATTCAAGAAAAAGAAACGATTTTGCCTAGCGACAATGTAGGTACACTGTACGAAAAGCTGATGAATAAAGGGGCAGCGGTGATTGTGAAAACGGTACAATTGATTCAATCTGGAAATTACACGACTACCTCACAACAGTTTTCTGAGGAACTGAAATTGGCACCAAAGATATTTAAAGAAACGTGCGAGATTGATTGGAACAAATCCGCTGTAGAAATACAAAATTTTGTGAGAGGACTTTCACCATATCCCGCTGCTTGGGCAGTATTGTTGGGTGTAAAATTTAAGATATTTGAAGCAGAAATTTTACCTACTAAATCTTTGGCAATGGGAACAGTAACTACAGACCACAAAACCTGTTTTCATATACAAACCGCAACTGAAACCATTGCCATCACCGCCCTGCAAGCAGAAGGCAAGAAAAGAATGACCACTGAGGAATTTTTGAGGGGGAATAAATTGAATTTGGTATATTCGTAGCTTAGCTAATGATATGATTTCAAACATTAAAATCGAGGGATTCAAATCAATAAAAAAAATGGAGCTGGAGCTTCGTGCAATCAATATTTTTATTGGGAGTAATGGAAGTGGCAAAAGTAATTTTATTTCTTTTTTTAAATTAATTCAAGCAATTTTTAATGGACGACTACAAAAATTTGCTATAGAAGAAAAGGCAGATAATTTGCTTTATTTTGGTAGAAAAAACACAGAAGTGCTATTTGGGGAGCTAAAATTTGATAGCAAAAATGGAAATACGAATTCCTATTATTGCGATTTAGCACCCACACCAGATGGTGGTATGTATATTGCATCTGAGTCTTCTGGATACAACAACAGTTTTTTTAAACCTCTCAATAATTTACAAGAAAGTCATATACCGCAATCTACCTCACACAGGGATGTTTATTTGAGGAAACACTTGATTAATGTTCAGATATTTCATTTTCACGATACCTCTACAACTTCCTACTTGCGTAGGTCATGTGCTGTAAACGACAATGGGTATTTGAAACAAGATGGTAGAAATTTGCCCGCCTTTCTTTATCTCATAAAAACCAATCACCCAAAAGTATTTGAGAGAATAGTAAAGACGATTCAATCGGTTGCTCCCTATATCGATCAGTTTATACTAGAGCCCAATAGACTTGTAGGTCGAGACGAGGAAATAGAATTGCGTTGGGTAGATAAAGGCGATACAGAATCCAATTTTTCTGCTTACCAATTGTCCGATGGTACACTTCGGTTTATTGCATTGACGACTTTATTACTTCAACCCACTCCGCCTTCGGTAATCATTATTGATGAGCCAGAGTTAGGGTTACATCCTTTTGCAATAGGCAAACTTGCTGGAATGATTAAAACTGCATCTGCCGTATCTCAAATAATAGCCGCAACACAGTCTCCAGGGCTTATTAGCAATTTCGAACCAGAAGATATAGTAGTTATTGATAAAAGTGAATCAGAAAATCAATCTGTGTTTAATCGGTTGAATGCTGAAAATTTGAATGCTTGGCTTCAAGAGTACACACTTGGCGACCTTTGGGAGAGAAATATGATTAATGGGGGTCAGCCATTTGTGAAACAATGAAAAGACTTATCATTATTTGCGAAGGCCAAACAGAGCAAGAATTTTGCAACGACGTTTTGCGGCCTTATTTTTTGTCTAAAAATATACAAATAGATTTTCCTAAGATTAAAGAAACAGGAGGCGGTATTGTGGCTTGGAAAGTTTTGAAAAATCAAATAGAGATGCACTTGAAACAAGAACAATCAGCTACAGTTACCACTTTAATAGATTTTTACGGATTAAAAGAAAACCATCATTATCCATCATGGGTAGCTAGTAAAAACGTGGCAAATAAAGCAGAAAGAATGTTGGCTTTAGAAAAAG
Source organism: Cytophagales bacterium (assembly GCA_013297765.1). Lineage (GTDB taxonomy): Bacteria > Bacteroidota > Bacteroidia > Cytophagales > Cytophagaceae > REBA01. Next base: position 5,915 of record JAAFID010000124.1, read on the forward strand.
CAATGCTAAACGATATAGAAACTAGCCTACAATGGCGATTTATTCCATACATACAGTTGCACGAATTTGAAGGATTATTATTTTCGGACATTGATGTTTTTAAAGTCAATTTTGAAGAAAATGAGTTTGCTAATTTTTCTTATTTACTCCAAACAATACAACAGCATCCTAATCCTGAAACCATCAATGATGGCAAGGAAACTGCACCATCCAAAAGGTTAGAAAAGATATTTAAAAGTTATAATAAAGTAAATTTAGGCTCCTTGATTGCTCAAGAAATTGGAATATCAAAAATAAGAGAAAAATGTCCACGATTTAATCATTGGATTACTCAATTAGCTTCTGTATAAACTAACACCCATGATTGTATCCATCATCGTAGCCATAGCCCAAAATCATGTCATTGGCAAAGACAATCAATTGATATGGCATTTGCCAAACGATTTAAAATTTTTCAAAGCCACTACTTCTGGGCATCCTATTATTATGGGACGGAAAACGTTTGAATCAATAGGGAAACCGTTGCCCAACCGCACCAATATTGTGATTTCACGAAATGCAGGTTTGAAAATTGAAGGCTGCATTTGTGTAACCTCTATAGAAGAGGCGGTAGAAGCAGCTCGCACCACAAATGCAACAGAATGCTTTGTAATTGGTGGTGCAGAAATTTACCAGCAAGCATTACCTCTAACCAGCAAAATATACCTTACTGAGGTAAAATCAAATGTGGATGGAAATGTATTTTTTGAATTTGACAAATCGAAGTGGGAAGAAATATTGCGAGAAGATTATGTAAAAGATAAAACACATGCTTTCGATTTTTCATTTGTGGTATTAGATAAAAAGTAATATTTTTGTTTTTTTATCTATGCAGATATTAAGAGATGTTGCGAAAGAATGGGGAAATTATAACCTAACAACTCGCTTCTAAGTTTTTATAACAATATATCAATACAAATGAAACAAATTTTATTGCTTGTGATGGCAATTGCTATCGCTCATCAAGCCCTTGCCCAAACTGCTCCCGCATTTATACCTAGATACAACTATAACAATTACAATGTATGGGGTTCTTTTACAGGTACTGCTAAATTAAATAAAAAATTTGATGCCCATATTGATTTACAAATTCGACAATCAAACTATGTTGCTTCGCCCATGCAATACATGATTCGGCCTGGTGTTATTTATAATGTTAATGACCAATTTGCTTTAGGTTTGGGATATTTATATTCTATCACCTATAAATATGGCGAACTACCACAAACCAAATATACTTTTCCCGAGCACCGTATTTGGGAACAAGTTGTTTTGAAAAATAAAATAAACCGTGTAGAAATTCAGCAACGGTTGCGTATGGAGCATAGGTGGATAGGTGAGGTATCGGCCGATATGCAGGTAGATCGCTACCGCTACCAAAATAGATTTAGGTATTTGCTGAGGGCAAATATCCCGCTCAATGGAGAGAAAATAGACAAAGGTGTATTTTATCTATGTGCCTATGATGAGTTGATGATTAGTTTTGGGAAAAATGTAGGCGGCAATGTGTATGACCAAAATCGCTTGTTTGGCGGCATTGGTTACCATCTAGGTAAGGCCGGAAGAATAGAAGTAGGATATATGTACATGAATTTGATGCAGCGGAGAATTTGGTATCCTACTGGCAATGCCTTAGGGGCAAAAGGTTATAACGTGTTTGAAAATAACCATACTTTATTAGTTTCTTACAGTTTCAAACTTGATTTTTCAAAGAAGGCAGAGTAGAAAATACGTGTAACCCTACTTTTATCATTCACCAACACTATTTCTCCTAAAAATGATATCCTTCGTACTCTTTGCTAAATTCATCGGGTTGAAAGAAGGGGTCGAGTTTTAGGTGGTGAAATTCGTATTGTTCAAAAATTCCTTTTTCATCGCTGATGATTTGTACCAATGGTAAAAAAGTAGCCACATCTACATACAAAGTAGTTTTGGGTGCATACGAAGTGGTTATTTTTATTTCTTGCCCTTCTACTACATCCGTGTAATCTTTTATGGAAGGATTCATTAGCAATAGTTTGTAGTCGCTTAGCAATAGTTTGTAGGCTATGCTGGTTAGGGTTTCGCCTTTTTTTACGGTATAGGTTGTTTGCTTGTAGGTATTATTATCGATGTTTATTTTGTAACACAATTTGTTGTCAAACATTACTTTGCCTTCCAATGCAAATATTTGGTCAAAGTTTTTTTCAGATTTGACGGCAATGTTTTCAATAATGGCTTTGATGTAATCGAATCCTACTTCATGGATGGTGTGGTGGTTTCCTTTTCGCATAGTAGCACTATAGGGGCTAAAGCTAAGGTTGGTATAGGGAAAACCATTAGGGTTCAGATAGGCCTTGTTGTCATTTTTACCCTCGATATAAAGCAATTCTACACCAGCATTTGGGGCCAATATTTTGGTGTATATTTTTTTGGGTTGTCTGTTAAACTTTACTTCCTGCTCGCCAAACATCAGCTTGCCATCTACACGCTCTTTTTTCTTGAGCCGAAATGATAGCGAGTTGATACGGTCTATGCTGGTAAACATTTTAAACATGACCTCTCTAGGCTGCACTTCTTGCTGGTGGTAGAAAGAAGCAAAAAATAAAAGAAGTACTGTGCATATTAAAAATGAACGAATCAATTTTCTTAATTGTGTTGCAATAAGCTTCATGTTTAACTAGTCAGTTTTTTATTTGAAATCAATAATACTGATTCTCTTGCTACTGTTCAATACTATGTCAAAATAAAATTGCCACGAAGACACGAATGTATTTTGCATTGGTGCTTTGGTGGCAATTTTAAATAAAAAGCAACGTAGAAATATATTTATTTTACCTTATTGCGCATGATGTCAGTGGCACTGGTTTTAGGCTTTACTGTAAGCAGGCGGTTGCCTGTAAACACGAGTGAAAACTCTGTTGCCCCTCTACCTTTGGAATATTCTTTTAATGCAGAGGTGTTGATGTCATAAGCCATGCGAAACAGTATGCCTTTATATTCTACGCCTATAGTAGGCACTATAGCATCTCGCCAACGCCAGTAGCAACCCAGTAGGGTGTTCAACTGCCCAGGAATAATGACGTAGCTTGCCTCTGCCCCCACATTTAGTTGCATAGCTTTACGTTGGTAGGTATATAGCACTCTTGGCTCTAGTACAATTTCATTAGACACAATATATTTTGCACCTATGTACCCAACATACCGCAAGGGCAATCTAGAGTCTTTTGCTCCATAAAAAGACTCTCTGGGGTGGGCAAAGTGCATGAGGGTAAAGCCGCCATAAGGGCGAAATTTATGCCTTTGATCGGTGTGCATGTAGGCAATACCGTAATTGGTTTCTGGCAATACTACACCCATTCTACTCATTGATTCTCCGCTAGGTTTATCTGTATCAAAATTGCCAATTTCCTTGTCGTACTGTTTTCCCCATACAAAATTATCGGGATTGATGTATTTGTATATCATGCCCAATTGCAGCCCCATAGTTACTTTATGGTTTTTCTGCTTTTGATTGGTAATGTCGTAAGAACCAGACAATACAAAATTTGTAAACCCTATTCCTTTAGGTGCCGAGTGGTTTAGGAAATACCCACCCATACCCCAGCGGCCTTTGAAAGGTACATCTATAGCTACGTTTAGGTCGGCTATTTTGTCTACAATATTTGTCCATTGGGTACGGTACTGGGCTACCGCACGTATGTCGCCACCATTCATTACTCCAGTATTGGCTGGGTTTAGCAACATGGGCGATACAAAATATTGAGACAATACAGGGTCTTGTGCCTTGGCAAACTGTGTTGCAATGATTATTCCTAAAACGGTTAAAAATAATCTTGATTTTTTGAAATTATAGTTCATTATTTCTTACTTATCTAATTATGGAAACATCACCTGTACGCACGTATTCTTTGCCATCCGTAGTTTTGGCTTTGAGGGTATATATATAGCTGCCTACTGGCTGCAATTTGTTTTTATAATAGCCATCCCAACCCTTTTCTGGGTCATCGGATTCAAAAACCAATTCTCCCCAGATGTTATATACTTTAAATTCGTATGCTAATTTTGCAAATGGGCCACCAAGCGGGTAAAATATGTCGTTCACACCATCAGATTTGCCTGGGTCGTCGCTTGGAGAAAAGGCATTGGGCAATTTTGGCGGCAATACAATTCCTGCTTTTATCACTAGTTTTTTGGTCACAGTATCGGTACACATAAAGGTGTTT
>JAAFID010000125.1 GCA_013297765.1 Cytophagales bacterium
AACAAATTGCCATGGCCGATACCATAATATTAAATAAGGTAGATAAGTGCGATAGCTATTTACTAGAAACAGTGGCTAACGTGATAAAGCGTATCAATCCTAGTGCACCAATAGTTCACAGTAGCTTTGGAAAAGTAACCGATATTGATATATTGAACCTTCACGCCTTCAGTGCATCAGCGGTGATGAAATTAAATTTTGTATTGCCACGAAGTACAGCAACTAGCGGTCGATTTTTAGCTGCCAAGGGCAAGCCTACTAACCATCATACCCATAGCGATATATCGAGTCACAGCATCATTATAGAGGAACCTTTGGATATTCTCAAATTTGATACGTGGATGAATTTAATGTTGAATTTCAACGCTCAAAATTTTTACCGCATCAAGGGTATTTTGAACATGGAAGATTTTGACCAAAAGGTAATTTTTCAAGCCGTAAACAACCAATATGTAAGCGAGAGCGGGGGCAAATGGGGCGATGAAGAACGAATAACAAAGATGGTATTTATAGGGAAAAATCTCGATAAAGAATTGCTAGAGCAAGGACTGAATGAATGTTGCTACTCGCAAGAATTTGTGAGCCCAGAAGCGTTTTACAAATCGGTGCTCTCGTTGCAGGAAAAGCTGTATTTGAAAAATAAAGAGCAGCTATTGAATAACCAGTAGGCTGCTTTCCATAATAACTAGTTTAATATTTCTATTTTTTAATTTTCATTGCCATAGTCATGGGTCTTTTGATTTATGAGTGTTAAAAGGCTATCTTGAACCCACTATTTTTGTTATGCGATATAGAATTTCTTTTCCCGAGGTAAGGCAAAATATAGCCATTGCCATACCTGTAGCTATAAGCCAGCTTGGGCACATGACAGTAGCCATTGCTGATACTGTAATGGCAGGTAGGCTTGGTGCATTGCCCTTAGCCTCAGCAACATTAGCCATGAGCGTGTTTATTCCTTTCTTGATGATTGCTGTGGGCATGAGCTATGGCATTACGCCCATAGTGGCACAAAGCAGTGGAGAGGGTAGCAACACACATATTGCTCAAGTATTAAAAACAGGATTAGTATTAAATATAGTGGTAGATGTGCTGCTGTTTGTATTACTAATGGTGGTTGCCCAATTGTTGCCTTACATGAATCCTGACCCTGCAATAGTGGCCATGGCAAAGCCATTTTTTATTATTCAAGCTGTATCGTTATTGCCTTTGATGTTTTTTTTAATATTGAAACAATTTTGTGAAGGCCTAGCCATTACCAGGCAAGCAACCATAATTACAGTAGTTGCGAATGTGATCAATATTGGATTGATTTATATGTTCATCCATGGCACTTGGGGGTTGCCAATACTGGGTTTTGATGGTATTGCCTATGCCACACTTATTGCCAGAGTTTTTATGATGGTATCTATGATAGCATTCTTCTTTGGCCAAAAAGATTTTAAAATTTACCGTTCGCTTTATAGTAAAGTACGTGTTAGTAGTGCCCAGTTTTGGTCATTGATGAAAAGTAGTATGCCTATAGGTTTGCAACTGATGCTAGAGTCTGGTGCTTTTGGTTTTGCTGCCATACTTGCAGGCTGGATAGGGGCAAGCGAAATAGCTGCACATCAAATTTCGCTTAATATTGCCGCTGTCACATACATGGCCGCTACGGGAATTGCGGCGGCTACTACTGTAAGAATAGGAAATGAATGGGGTAAAAAAGACATGACAACCTTGCGCAATGCATGGGCAGCCGCCTTTATCATCGTATTTACCTATGAAGTGTTGAGCATTTTCTTTTTTGTGTTATTTAGGTATCAATTGCCCTTATTCTACATCCAAGACCCAGATATTGTGATGCTTTCTGCCTCCTTGCTATTGATTACTGCATTGTTCCAAATGTCAGATGGCATACAAGTAGTAGCCATGGGGGCATTGCGTGGTATTGGCGATGTAAAAATACCCACGATAGTTGCTGTATTTTCTTATTGGGTAATAGGCTTACCCGCAGGCTATGTATTGGCTTTTAATTTAAAAATGGGCGTACAGGGAATATGGTATGGTTTACTTATAGGTCTAAGTATTTCAGCCGTAATGCTTACGGTTAGGTTTCACAACAAAGTAAGAAAATGACCTAATTTAAACGAGTTATTTGTACTAATCCTTTTTTTATACTGTTGCTATTTCTAACCGTTCTTTCAAATCTTGCCAATACTTTTGCGTAAACAAATCTCCATGATTCTTTATAAATACATCTTTCAAAATACCATTGGGGATTAAAAATTTCTCAAATTCTTGAGGAAAAATATCTTCAGGAGAAACATGAAAAGATGGCTCGGCACTATAATAATCCAAATCATCGTCGTCATCATATTCGGGAAATACCCTAAAATTACATTCAGTTACCTTTACTATTTCATCATAGTCGTAAAATATCACTTTGCCATCGCTAGTAACCCCAAAATTTTTGATTAATAAATCTCCAGGAAAAATATTAGCTTCGGCCAATTCTTTTATTGCATTGCCATAGTCTATGATGGCTTCAATAGATTTGCGGTCTGCATTGTTTTGAATGTAAATATCCAACGGCACCATCTTTCTTTCTAAATAAAAATGTCGCAATACTACGCTTTCTCCTTTGAGTTTTACTTCTTCGCTCGATTGAGCCAGCAAGTCGGCAAGTAAATTCGGTTCAAATATTTTTTTGTCTAATTTTAAATGGTGGTACTCTTGTGTATCAGCAATTCTGCCTACTCTATCATGATTTCCTACAAATTGATAGCGGTTCTTTACATGATTTTTAGTTACATTTTTTGGTGGGCTGCATTTGTCTTTTATCATTTTAAATACCAAATGATATTCTGGAAGTGTAAATACTTGCATTACCAATCCTCTAATACCTGGGGCTACTACCAATTGGGCAGAAGGCTTACTAAGTGCCTTCATTAGGTGATGGTACTGTACTGATTTTCCATGTTTTATGTACCCGATATTGATGAAAAGTTGTTCTCTAGGTTTGGAGGGCATCAGTTTCAATAGATAATTCACTAGAGCCACTGGGTCTTCGGTATTGACCCAAAAATAAGAACGTGTGAACTCAAATACTTTTTTAACCTTTCCTTCCCCAATCAAAATTTCTTCAATCATGACACCTGCATCTGTCTGGGCAAATTTTATAGCCACAGCCTGTGACAGTTCTTTGCTTAAAAACCTACCCAATAAATATGCTTTCTTGTTTCTATAAAATAATTCTTCATAAAACTCCAATATCACTTCCGATTGGTGTTGTGTGCCTATCGCCATTTGTTGCAGGGCCGCAGTATCGTGAATAAGATTTTGATGCACTACTTTCCATGCTATTAGAGAGAAGAATGTAGAAGTATATTTAGTACTATGGGTAATGGTAAATTTCTTTGTGGGAATAATTCTATTTTCATCTTCTACCAATTCAAAATAAATATCCCTACCGTCATAAGTGCTGTAAAAATAGAATCTGGCAATAGAATTGAAAAATGTTCGTGCATGTTCTGGATAAGCAAATGTGAGCAATAAATTTTCATAAGATTGCTTTATTGCCAACCATGTATTTACATCTACCTCTGGTAATAATTTAACAATTTCGTGATTTAAACCTTCCAAATAATCATTGTAAAGTTTTATCCTAAATGAAGTAGTAGCTGGGTCTAGCGTCCATGTTTTTTTTTCAAATCTAGTTTTGGCAATCTTACAACTGTTGTTAAAATCCGACTTGTACGAGGTATAAAAATCAAGTATGCGTTTTGCTAAAACATCATAAATATTCATTCCAATATATTTTTAATAGTGTTTGTAATTATTGTAAAAGTATTACTATTATTGCAAAGTGTAATTATTAATTCAAATAAATATTGTTATGAATACAAAAACACCAATTACAGTTGCCTATGGCGATGGCATAGGGCCAGAAATTATGCAAGCTACCCTTGATATCATTACTGCGGCAGGGGCGGCATTAGAAATTGAAGAAATTCAAATAGGCGAGCAGCTATACTTGAAAGGGCTGAATACAGGTATAGAACCTTCATCATGGGAATCGCTAAGAAGAACGAAAGTATTCTTAAAAGCCCCCATTACCACGCCTCAAGGAGGCGGTTTCAAGAGTCTTAATGTAACTACAAGAAAAGTGCTAGGCCTATATGCCAATGTGCGTCCTTGTGCATCAATGTATCCTTACGTACATACCAAACACCCTAAAATGGATGTGGTAATAGTGCGAGAAAACGAAGAAGATTTATACGCTGGCGTAGAGCACCGCCAAACCAATCAAGTGTATCAATGTTTGAAATTGATTACCCAACCTGGTTCTGAAAAAATCATTAGATATGCTTTTGAATATGCACGTGCAAATAATCGCAAAAAAGTAAGCGTATTTGTCAAAGACAACATCATGAAAATGACCGATGGGTTGTTTCATAAAATATTTGACGAAGTAGCATTAGAGTATCCAGATTTGCAAAATGAAGCTTGGATAGTAGATATAGGTGCGGCTAAACTTGCAGATACTCCCGAAATATTTGATGTGATAGTAATGCCAAATCTTTATGGCGATATATTGAGCGACGTTGCTGCACAGATTACAGGTTCTGTAGGCCTTGCTGGTTCGGCCAACCTAGGTCAGCATTGTGCTATGTTTGAGGCCATTCATGGTTCAGCTCCAAAGCGTGCAGGGCAAAACTTAGCCAACCCCTCTGGATTATTGATGGGGGCTGTAATGATGCTGGTACATATCAAACAAGCCGACATTGCTACTAAAGTGCACAATGCTTGGCTATATACCATGGAAAAAGGAATCCACACTTATGACATATACAGAGAAGGGGTGAGTAGTCAAAAAGTAGGTACTAAGGAATTTGCACAAGCGGTGATTGCCAATTTGGGCAAACAGCCAGAAACTTTGCCAGTAGTTGCCTACAGTAATTTTGCAAAAGAAATTACCACAAAATTCAGCACCCATAAAGCCGACAAAAAGCTGGTGGGTAGCGATGTGTTTTTAGATTGGGATGCTGGCTCTCCTGATGATTTGGGAGCCTTGCTGGCAAAAGCAAATTTGCCAAATATTGCCTTATCGGTTATTTCTAATAGAGGGGTAAAAGTATGGCCAAATGGTATGCCCGAAACCTTCTGCACCGACCACTGGCGTTGTAGATTTTTAAATCCTGCAAACAAAAATGTATCTCATAAAGATTTGCTTGATTTGCTACACAAGTTGAATGAATTGGGTTATGATGTGATTAAAACTGAAAATCTATACACCTTTGATGGTGAGAATGGGTTCTCGTCTATTCATGGATAAATTTCAAAGCATTTCCCTAATAATATCAATTAGGGAAATGCTTATTTTTTAGAAAGGTAATCTCCAATTTACCAGAGCATCAATAAAATTGGGAAGACAATTAGGAATAGTTAAAACAGTAAAAATCATACCAAATACGGCACCATAAAAGTGTGCATCGTGGTTAATATTATCGGTGCTACGACGAGCCTGGTAATAAGAGATACCCAAGTAAAGTATTCCAAAAAGAAAAGCGGGCATAGGGATAAAATTGATGCTTAATGTTTGGGTAGGGGCAATCATTACAAAGGAAAATATAATTGCCGATACAGCACCCGAAGCCCCTAGGGAATTGTAATTGATGTCATTTTTGTATTTGAAAAAAGTAGTGACATCGGCCAGTACCATGCCGCCAATATAGAGGGCTAAAAAATAAAATTTACCCATATCGCCATGCACCATCATAAAAATATTCTCGAGCGAACTGCCTATTGCATACAACGAAAACATGTTAAAAAATAAGTGCATATAATCGGCATGGATAAACCCCGAGGTGATGAAGCGATAGTACTGATTTTTTTTGTTAATCAAATATGGATTCAGCATCCATTTGCTGTAAACATCACGATTGTTCCAAGCATAAAAACTGGCAGCCACAGAGGCTAGAATCAAAAATAAGGTCACGTTCATTCTATTTCTTTTTTTTGTAAAATATTCCTGCAAGATACTTATAAAAGATACCAAAAGACTTAAATTAGTTTGTCCTTTTAGGAAATAAAGTTCGATACAATACCCCAAAATTAATTGCCAATCCATAAGAGTAGTACCACCCATTGTAGTTTACTTTTCTTGCATTGGCTATATTTCCTTTGAAAGAATACAAAGTGTACCTATACCCGATTGAAAATTTCGGAGTAAGCCATTTTAATAACCTCCAGTGGATGTTTAGCCCTAGTTGAACAGGTACAAAGAACGCTCTGTTAGGATTTTGAACCTTTGGCAGTACCAGCAAAGCTCCATTTGCATCTAATAAAGAAGTTTTGGAACGTCCAAGTCCCAACTCTAGCGGAGTGCTAAAATCAAACTTGCCTAGCGTAAGAAACTGATAGCGATAATATAAAGAGATAAAGTATAAAGACAATTCTGCGGGAACTTGCTTGGCTACTGGGCCTTCTTTACTTTTTGCATTATACATCTGTTTTGATGCTTCTGAAAGGGTATAGAACCCTATGCCTACATGCGACCGCTTACTTATTTGCAATCCAATACTTGCCCCATAAACATTGACAGATTCGTCTCTTATAAAGGAGTTTCGAGTATCTATAGTAAATTGAAATTTAGTTTTAAAACCTTTTCTATTAGTGGTGGTATTCAATGAATCTTGAGCATAGAGCCTGTTAGTATGAAGTACAGAACCTAACAGTAGGATTAAAGCTAAATATCTCATTTTGTTGAAATTGAAATTATTTTATCGAATATGTTTACGTCAATTTATGCAATTTTATACTATAGTTCATACATTAATCTATGACTCCATCTTTTGAAATTGAGAAGGAGTAATGCCTTCTGATTTTTTAAAAGCGGTGTAAAATGCAGATTTGGAGCTAAAACCACAAGCAAGGCCAATACCTTCAATGGTGTATGTTTTTGCCATTGGCTCCACCAACCTTCTTTTTGCGGCTGCTATTCTGTAATGATTGATAAACTCGTTAAAATTTTTATTGCTACCTCTATTGACAATTTCAGAAAACATATAGGGTTTTAACCCTACCAGCTCTGCCACTTCAGCTTGATCAAGATCTTGCTTCAAGTATATTTCGGTATCTATGATTAATTTATCTATTTTTTTTAGATATTTTTCAACCTCTTCATCCGAAAAAAGAGAAGATGAATATGCTTTTTTCTTTTCTTGAGCAGATAATTTTTTATTTTGAATAATATCGCTCAATATTACCACACGTTGCTGAATTAGAGAAGAGTGCATTATTTTTCTTCGTTCAAAGCCTACCAACGCAAACCCTAGTATAAACACTTCTACAAGCAAACAAATATTAAAATTGTATTTGAAATATCCCCATAAATCTAACTGGCCAAAGCTAATAACAATCAATAACAAGCCCGATATTAGGGCTGGTGTAACAGAAAGTAGTGCATACCACCGCATAGGAAGTTTAAATACAATACCCTTTGCCAGCATATACACAATGAACACCATAACACCTATAAACCAGATATGCTGTGCTTGTATCAGGTATTGACGATATTCGATAGTATTCAATAGAAATGCCCCTATAAAAAAGGTACTAATTAATATTAAGGACATTACATTCACTATTTTCCTTTCTTGAAACAATGGTACTAGGGGTGTTTTTAATAATTCTACCAAAAAATAAAGAAAGGAAATAACAAATAAAGCACTGCCAAAAGCATAAATTAACATATATGTTTCGGTATCTGATTTTATGATATAATAAACAAAGCCTTGATTGACAAGTTGCAAAAAGATTACCCCAAGCACGTAAGCCGAATAGAATACATAAATGGGCAACTGCTTGATAAAAAAGAAAATAAGGGAGATGATAAAAATTGCCAATGCTACACCTATCAGCAACATCGAAATTGTGTAGGATTTTACGTTGTTCTCTTGAAACTTCTGCTCATTAATTAAATTAAAATTAATCACAATACTACCATTAAATATTCTATAGCCAGCTAGTAATATGTATTCATGGTCTTTTTGGGTTTGGAAACCAAAACTAGAATTCAAATAATCCCATTGCAAATTTTTGGCTGAGGCTTCTGTACCTGCAAAACTACTGTTTATCCATTGCTTAGCCGTAATATCGTATAGGTAATATTGTATGGCATTATAGTAGGATAAATGATTGATCCAATACAGTTTTTCATTGTTTCTTGCTTGAAAATGGTAGCGAATCCAGTGGGTGGCATTATCAAAACCATAAGATTTACAATTTCCTACTTTTGTATTTGTTTTTAAATACAACAATTCATTTTTACTGATCCCATTGGTGGAATCTTTGAAATAATCGTAGGTTATCGATTTAGAAAAGCAAGAAAAACAGCCAAGTAAGATTAATGTAATAAAACAACCGATAAAGTTAATTTTAAGATAATACTTGGGTTCTGATTTATAAATTAACACTACTTTGCCCCTTAAATATTAAAATTAAAAGAAAATTACCCTCACTTTTGAACCAAATATACGTATGAAATGTTTTTTACCTATATGAAATAGTTTAATTATTGATTTTAACAAATTACCAAGTGCTATACCTACATTTTTTGAATGTTTCAATGAAAGCTACCTATACCAATCTGAGTGGAAACTTTATTTTTAGGCAAATGAATAAGAACTAGAAAGGTGCATTCAAATTTCCACAAATCATAAAAACCAATTAATCAAATACAAACATGAAAAGATTACTACTTTACAGTACATTCATTTTATTGACAAAATTTTCTATAGCACAAACAGCAAAACCAGAGCTAGTGAAAGATGTGTTTATAGGCAAAAAATCATCATTGGTAGATGAAAATTCCTCTGTCAAAAATTTAGAAGCAACTGTTATTAATGGAAAGTTGATTTATAAAGCCGCATCGGAATTTATAGCTACTAAAGATACTGTAAATAAAGATTTTGAAATATTTATTTCCGACGGAACGGCAGAAGGTACAAAATTATTAAAAAACATAAATCCCACTGGGCAAAGCTATCCCAATGGTTTTTATGCCTTTAAAAATCAAGCCTATTTTAGTGCACAGGCCGACCGCAATATGCAAATGTGGACTACAGATGGAACCGCCGAAGGTACAAGTGTTTTTAAAGACATTGCCTTCAGAAGATTTTATAATAGTTTGTATAACCCCTCTATTTTGGAGATAGATACCAATCGCTTTGTTTTTGCAGGCGACTCTAATGTGGTGCTACCAAATGGCAACCTATACGCAGTTACTTTTTTATTCATAAGCAACGGCACTGCCAAAGGTACTTATATGTTGAAAGATTTTAACCCAAATAGAATATTATCAAGTTCATCTAATGCCATGCCCGGCAATTTTGCAAAATTAAAAAATGGTAAAATAGTGTTTTCTGCCTCTACCGACGAATTTGGCAGGGAAGTATATGTCACAGATGGCACTAGAGCAGGAACAACATTGCTCAAAGACATTAACCCTGGCAAACCAGATATGCTCTTATGGGGCGATGGTTTTACCAGCTTTCATTCGGATGGAAACAAAGTGTACTTTTTTGCAAATAACAATGTAAATGGAGCAGAACTATGGTGCAGCGATGGAACAGTCGATGGAACTAAAATGTTGAAGGACATTAATGAAGGTAAGCTGGGTTCATTACAAGGCACCCCAGCATGGGAAACTATTGATGGAATTACCTATTTCACCGCCAATACAGCACTTTACGGCAAAGAACTTTACCAAACCAATGGTACTACTGAAGGTACATCGCTGGTAATGGATTTTGCCAAAGGAACTAAAACTGGCATGGGTGAAGAAATGGTACAAATATCGAAAAAATTGCTCTTTTTGGGTTCATTAGATGGTACAAATAAGAAACTATTTACCTACAATCCAGTAGATAAAAAACTAGATACTGTATCTACCAGTTATGTCTATCACTTGAGCAAAAATAATATGTATTGCGACAAAGTATATTTTGATTCTTACGCATACAACGATAAAACTTTTACTACCCCATTGGCGGTAACCGATGGTACAGCAAAAGGTACAGGATTCATACTGAACCTAGACAATCCCAATTCATCAAATGCTAATTTTCAATTTACTGAAAAATCAATTTTTCAGGC
>JAAFID010000126.1 GCA_013297765.1 Cytophagales bacterium
ATTTCCTACTTATGGGGAAAATGCCAATGGATTTTTCTTAACCCGTGGTGGCTACTACTTTGCCTTGAACGATTATGTGGGGTTGCAGCTTACGGGGGATTATTATACCAAGGGTACACATGGGTTAAATATGGATGCTACTTATACCAAAAGATATAAATTTACTGGAAATACCAGATTTTCCTATTTCAATGTAATTTCTGAAGATTTAAAAGGGTTTAAAACGAGCAGTAAAAATTATAACTTTATGTGGAGCCACAGCACAAAAAGTAAAGGCAATAGCTCTCTTAGTGCGAATGTAAATATTTCTTCTGCTAATTATAACAAGGTTGCTTCTTTTGTGCCAACGAATAGAAATTCTAATGATTTTACCTCCGCTGTAAACTACAGTAAAACATTTAAAGGCACACCATTTTTACTTAATATAAGTATGAACCAAAGTCAAAATGTGAATACAAAATTAATGACCCTAAGTGGCTTGCCCAAAATCTTTTTTTCTATGAAATCAACATATCCGTTCCGAAGAAAATCCGGCAATGGGAAATTATGGTACGAGCAAATAAATATTGCTTATACATTTAATACAAACCTATCGGTGGACAATGGTTATAATAGATTTATCAAAGGAGTGCTTACAAGGGTCGATAGTGGATTAGCAATATCTAGTATGGACCAATTGGGTTATATTTTCAATGGGGGTACGTTTTATAAAAGCAATGTTGGCGACACATTATTCAAGGAGCAAGAAGCAAATAGAACGCAAAGAATAGTACTTAATGGTGCACAGTATGCAGCCAAACATTCCATTCCCATTGCGACTACCTTTAAAATTTTGAAATATTTTAACCTTAATCCTGGCATTACATTTTCGGAATACTGGTTTCCACGCTACGAAAGGTTTAACCCTTCTGATACACTAGGGAAATATACTTCTGAAACGCAACAAGGCTTTGCTAGGGCATGGGGGTGGTCTACAAGTGGTACCAATTTAAAAACCAATATTTATGGAACCTATCAATTCAAAAATTCCAAACTCATGGGCATTAGGCATCAACTGACACCCAGTATTGGTTATACTTATTCGCCAGATTTATCTCCAGAGCGTTATGGTGCCAACCAAGATATATTTCGTAAAGATGGTAGTGCTCTGTTAGATGCTAGTGGCAACCAAGTACGATTGTCAAAGTTTAATAAATATCCAACAGATTTCAGACCTGCTGGAGGTCAAGAATCAAGTTCTTTGACATTTGCCTTAAGTAATGTGATAGAAGCCAAAATACGAACTACCGATACCGCTAATCCAACCAAAAAAATCAATATTTTTGACAACATTGGAGCAAGTGCTACCTACAACCTGCTTGCAGATTCTTTTAAACTGTCAAATATAGCTGTGAATGCCCGTACGAATATCAAAGATGGACGCTTGCTCCTCAATTTCAGTAGTACTTTTAGCCCCTATGCTTATATGGTAGATAATAAAGTAGCAGCAGATAGGTTTAACAATTTAAATTATCTGCTAACCAAAGATTATGCGTATGACAAAGGTCAAGGATTACTTAATTTTCTAAACGGAAGCATCAATGCCTCTACCAGCCTAAACCCTAATTCATTTAAGCGAGAAAAACCTAAAAGTGCACTAGATAAAAATACAAGCGACCAAGCCAAATACATAAAGGCAAACCAAGACCAGTACGTAGATTTTAATATTCCTTGGAACCTCAACCTGACCTATTATATGGTGTTTTTTGGCGATTATTTTCTAAATACTATAAATAGAACCAGCAAAACAAATTCTAATATAACAACACATAGCATAGAAATTAATGGCGACCTCAGTATTACTGAAAAATGGAAAGTAACTTGTAGAACGAGCTATGACATAAGAACCAAGTTATTGCCAACGGTAAGTATTGGGATTGTCAGAGACCTACACTGTTGGGCTATGAGTATGAACCTTAATAAATTTGGCAACGATTATAATTTTCTATTTAACATCAACGCCAAGTCTACCCTATTGCAAGACCTAAAACTAACCAAGCGTAATCCTGGTATGTTGAACCCTGCTGGGTTTTAGTATGGGCGGTGTAGCTATGTTTCACAAATAATTTAAGCATAAAAAAAGCTACCCGATTTGGGTAGCTTTTTTGATTTCAATTGAGGCAATATTATTTCACTATCAATGAACCTTCGCCTATTTTATTGCCATCGTGATATACCTCGATGGTGTGTTTGCCTATTTTGTATGGGCTACCTTTTACATATACAAAAGATACTTTTTGTTTGCTGTTGTCAAAATCTACTTCTTGTTTCAATGTAAATGGTATTTCTTTACCTTCTGAGTTAAAGAAACCACCACCTGTAGCTAAGTCGTACAATACCGATGCATCGGGCTGCACTAGGCGTAGGTAAAGTTTTTTCTTGTCTTTTCTAGCCACACGATTGTCGCCTAGGTTAAATTCTATACGCAATTTATCTACCACCTTGGCTTTAAATTCTTCTTTATCTACTTCTTTACCTTTTGGGTTTATCACTGTCACCTTTACATTTTCAGCACGCAGTATCGAGGCTATTTCTACTTTTTCTTGCAGTTCTGTTTTCTTAGTATTCAGTGCTGCAATGGTGTCGGTCATGGTAGATTTTTCTTTGTTCAGCACCACGATATTGGTTTTCAAAGTATCGTTTTGGGCACGTAGGGTAGCCAATTCTTGATCTTTGCTATCTACATCGGCTTTCATTTTAGCAATCATAGCATCCAATTCTTTGATTTTTCTTTGGTCGCCTCTTCTTACTTTTACCATGTATTCGTTCAAGCGGGTTATTTCAGCATTCAGCGAATCGTTGCTCAAGCCCATAGCCTCTCTGTCTTGTTTTATTCTTTCGTAAGCCAACTGCAAATCGTCCAATTCTTTTACCTTGGCGGCTATGGCTACACTGTCCACCTGTATTTTATCTTCTTTTACCTTGATAATTTCGGTTTGCTTGTTAGTCTGCATTAGCAAATAACCAATGACCCCTAGCAAAGCGACAATCACTACTATAAGTATAATTTTGGTGTTATCTGTTTTCTTTGTGTTTTGTTCCATAATACGTTTTTTTGAAATTGAATAAAAAAATATTTTTCAAAATAGATAAAGATGATGGTATTGCAAAATTTATATTTAAGATATTTAAAGATATTTATTCTTTCTTATCAAATGGTATCTTGCAACTACTGGTTTAAAAACTTTGTTCCAACCCATATCTTATATGCGTAGTACCCATTTTATATATGTTTTTTTGTACAAATTTAGCTTTTTGCTAGTATGCCTTTTGGTACTACACCCCAATGTTCATGGGCAAGATAGCCAAAAAGACACGGTAAAAATAGGCTCCTACATTATCAGCTTGCACGACATAGATTTTAAGAACAAAGAGTACACATTGCGGTTTTGGTTATGGATGCTGTATAGAAATAAAGATTTTGACTTTGCCAATAGAGTAGAAGTACCCAATGCAAAAAGTTTGGAAAAACCCGATGTGTTTATAGACAGTACCGAAAACAGAAATTGGGTACTGCTAAAGATGAAGTGTGTGATGAAGCAAGCCTGGAAAGTAAATGATTTTCCATTTGACAAGCAAAGTTTAGTGTTGAAAATAGAAAACTCGGCATACGACAACAGTAGCTTGGTATTTGTAGCCGATACCGCTGGCCAGCATGTAGATCCAAAGCTGGCCATCGATGGTTGGAAAATGACCCATGTGAAAACAAAAACGAGTACCAGCATATACAATACTGCATTTGGGGATAGTCGCCTTCGCCGACCCTATTCTGAATACGACTGTTACGAAGTACATTTTGATCTAGAGCGAGATGCTTGGGGGCTATTCTTAAAAATATTTTTAGGAATGTACGTTGCTTTTATGATTGGATACATCAGCTTTTTTATTCACCCAGCACATGTCGAGGCCAGCTTTGGCTTGCAAGTAGGCGGCCTGTTTGCTGCCGTGGGTAACAAATACATTATAGACTCATCGCTTCCTGAAACCACTTCCTTTACTTTGGTAGATACCTTGCACGCTACCACTTTTGTATATCTTTTCCTCATTATATTTAGTAGCGTGGTGAGTCTTACTTTTTACAAAAAGAAAAAACTAAAACAATATGGTCGCATTAATAGCTACTCATTTGTATATATTATAGCTACTTATATCCTTTTCAATGTTTTCTTTATTGTATCTGCCATACATGATTTTGGTATTTTTTAGGTGAGGTAGTTGCAGCCAAAAAGAAAGTTTCGTATCAATTATAGCTTTTTATTACATATACCATTGCCTCTTGGTAGGCAATAGTATTTTATATAACCAATTCAAATTCTATAAAAACAAATCTTTTTCAAGTTTTTAATGAAAATATTTTTCACAAGCATTTTGATTATTCAAAAATAACCTTTAATTTTTCAAAAAATATTACACAACAATATCAACTAAACTTTTAAAATTATGACTGAAGTACAAAAAAATTCTACCCTTACAAAAGTGCTTATTGCCACTAATGTAATCATGCTTATCATCATCATTTTTATGTTTGTAAAATTGAATGAAAAAACAGCCGCCATCGAGCAACTGTCAGGAACAGTAAGTTCGCAGAGTGAAGACATTGTGGCTAAAACGCAAGAGTTGACCAATCTAGGTACAGACTTAGAAAGAATAAAAGCAGAAAGAGAACAATTGGGTTTGTCTAATGATTCACTGGATCAGCAGATTTCAAAATTGAACGGGTACATTGCCCAAATCAAAAAGACTGGAAAGATAGATGCTGCAAAACGCAAGGAATTAGAAGCATTGATATCTGAGCTACGTGCCGAAATCACTAAAAAAGATGCCGAAATTGCATCGCTTTCCAAAGCCAATGATTCTTTGTCCACCAATCTTAATGCTGCAAATACCGACAAGAAAAATTTGGGAGATTCGTTGTCTAGCAGATTGAAAGAATTGGCTTATGCCTCTATCTTGAAAACGAAAGAAATAAAAGTAACCTGCTTAAAATCTAACGGTAAAGAATTGGACAAAGAAGAATTCAAAACCAAGCAAATTGACCGTTTGAAAATCATGTTCAAATTGCAAGACAACAAAGCCGCAAAGAAAAACACCAAAAGCTTTTATGTACGCATGATTACGCCCTCAGGTACTGCATTTTCAGATGCAAACAATGGTGGTGGTTCATTTACTACTTCAGAAGGTGAAAACTTGTTGTACACGATGACACAAGATTTAGCATTTGACAATACAGAGCAATCGGTTACTTTGTTGATGCAAAAAGGCTTTAACTATGTAGCTGGTGTGTACAAAGTTGAAGTATATTGCGAAGGTTTCAAAATAGGTGAAAACACTGTGAAAGTGAAAGAGTCTGGCCTGTTTAAATAAGCTAGTGAATTAACCATAAAAAAACCTCTTCCCAATTTGGGGAGAGGTTTTTTTATGGTGTACCAGCAATGTATAATAGAAGCAAAGTTTACAAATATACTTTGCCACTTACTTGGCCATAAAAAAAGAGGCCCTCTTGTGAAAGCCTCTTTTTTGTGAATGTGCAAATGGTTATTGAACTACCAACATCTCTGTTTTGGTAGGCACACCGTCAACTGTAACAGTTGCAGTATATACGCCTTTTGACCAACCTGAAGTATTAATTTTCTCATTAACTTCTGCCGCTACTTTTTCTGTAGAAGTATATATAGCTGCACCAGAAATATGGTTTACTACTACTTTAACCGCCGCATTGCTTTTCAGTGATACTTTAACATTAGCTTCGTTGGTTGCAGGATTTGGGAATAAACTAACGTTAGAAAGTAGGTTGTTGGCAGCGTTAACCGCAGAAGGCATACATCCCATTTTTCCGTAAGAAAAATCTTTAACCATTAATTTTCCAGCTACCACATCGGCTGTGGGAACAATGTAAAAAATCACTTGTTGGAATTTTTTATAATTAAATCCAGTAGGGCCCGTTACCGAGAATGAATATTCAACATAATCAGCACCAGCCACCAATGTTTTATTAGAAACAAATGGCACATCATACGTTTTGCTAAAACCGTCGGATAAAATACCAATTCTAAAAGTGCAAGCAAAAGTAGATTTTACTTTTAATGTAAATACAGAATCAGTGATTTCAGTACCACCTAGCCAAAATTCTTTTATAGACCAAGTAAATGTAGCTTGTTTTGAGGCTAATGTATCTACTGTAGCGGTAAATACACCTTCTGACCTTACTATATTTTTGTTAATTGCTTTGCCACCTTCTAATTCTCCACTACTACTGGTAGTAGCACAAAAAGAAGAGAAATCTTGAGCATTGATATTAAAAATTGTAATTGCTGCGATAGCAGACGATAGTAATAGTTTTTTCATAGGATTATTTGATTTGTGTGTTAATATTTTCACAATTTAAGAATACTATTCAGAATAATCTTTAAATACCATTGATTTTCTTGATTCATGAAGGCAATATCATCTAATTGAGATAAAATTTGATTAAACTTAGACATGCCTTTTTAATTAGTTTTCTAAAAAATTATTGGGGTAATTGCCCTTTAAAAGAGATTTTGTATGACGTATTGTTTAGGAATAAAAGTGAAAGAGGGCTTGGTTGCTATTTCCGATACTAGAATTACGGCGGGCAGCAATACTACTGTAAAAAAGAAAGTTTTTATAGAACAACGAGACAATTATTGCCTATTTATCATGACCAGTGGGCTGCGGTCGGTAAGAGACAAAGCCGTACATTATTTTCAAGAACTGATAGATGAAGGGGTGGTGTACAACAAATTGTTCAAGGCTGTAAATGCTTTTGGCGAACAAATAAAACGGGTAGCCGACGAAGACAAAGAAGCACTAGAAAAAGCAGGTTTGAAGTTTAACCTCAATACCATTGTAGGTGGTCAGCTAAAAGACGATGCCGAGCACAAGCTGTTTTTGCTATATGCCGAAGGCAATTGGGTAGAGCTTGACGAGGGTTCGCCGTATGTAATTATTGGCAATTCTGGTCAAGGAAAAGCCATATTGAACAGAGTAATAAATGACGATACCACCATGAAACAGGCCTTAAAAGCTGGTTTTCTTTCGTTCGATTCTACAAGGGTAAGTGCCAATGATGTTGCCTTCCCCATTGATGTAGTGCTTTACAGAAAAGACAGTTTCTTCTTAGCCGAGAATAGATACGAGCAAAAAGATTTAGAAGAAATTTCAAATTTGTGGGCACAGAAATTAAAGCAAGCACTAGACGATATTCCAGAACAATGGATGGAAAAAACTTTGGATAAATTGAAAGAAAAATAAAGTCGAGGTACAGATTTTTTAAATGTTTTTTAAACAGTAATATTTACTATTCCCATCATTACATGAAATTTCAAGTACATAGCGAGGTAGCCTACAGCGTGTTTGCACCCAGTACATTTATATTTAATATTCATGCTTTAAGAACCTCTAACCAAGCCGTTTTAGAAGAGATATTGACCCTAGACCCCTATATAAGAATAGAAGAATTTACCTCTAACACTAGTGCCAATAGATTTGTACGGGTACAAGTAGAGCAAGGCATGAACTTTAAAATTGCTTATAAAGCAACAGTAGATACCAGCTATAAAATAATAGAGCAACACCAAGAGATGAATGCCATACCTGTAGTAGAGCTTGATGGCGATATCATTCCTTTTTTATTTCCAAGTCGCTATTGCCAATCTGATAAATTGCAACGGCTGGCGTATAATCAATTTGGCAAAATAGAAAATGTATTTGCAAAAGTGATGGCCATCACCGAATGGATACATCAAAACGTGGAATATCTAAGTGGTAGCAGCACCTCGCAAACATCGGCCTATGACACCATTACCGAAAGGGCTGGGGTCTGTAGAGATTTTGCCCACCTAGGCATAGCCTTGTGCAGGGCACTTTCTATTCCTGCACGCTATTTTACAGGTTATTCTTTCAAACTTTCCCCACCTGATTTTCATGCTTGCTTTGAGGCCTACATTGGTGGCAATTGGATTGTATTTGATGCCACAAAACTAGCTCCGCTCAATGGGCTGGTAAAAATAGCCACAGGCAGAGATGCCGCCGATGCAGCAGTAGCAAGTATCTTTGGCAATGTAATGTGCAATGCGATAACTGTAGATTGTCAAAGTATTGAGCCTTCTTTTAACCCTTTCTATTACGACAGTACTAAATTGGTAGGCTTGTCTTACCAATAATTAAAAAATCCATTACGCAAAATTATTGTTCAAAATCAATGAATCTTTGTTTAGCATATAGTTCACTATTGAATAGAATAAACTATTACAAGATTACCATGCCAGTGTAAGAAAAATATTTAAGGAATGTAAGAAATACTTACCGAAATTTTTTCTCCTTTCGAGCCTAGTCTTTCCATGGCTTTGGGCGATAGTTTTAATATCGACTTATCGGTGGTGGTTGCAGGCATTTTTCCTATGACCCTTACAAATATTTTTTGATTATTGTCATCGTTTCTCACCTGAATGATAGTGCCTACTGGAGCCGTTTTGTGTAGGGCGAGGTATTTTAAATTGTCGGTATTGTTTTCCATCAAATTTGCATCACCCGATTCATTTATTTTTTTGTAGCCCGAGGTGGGTGCAGGAGTAAGTACGCTTTTGGTCTTCTTTACGCTAGCCTCTACCTCTTGCTCTTCAAGGTTTTCGACTACTACTGCTGGTTGGTCTGCATCTTTTTTGTCAATTTTAGCTTCTGCTTTTACCGACTCTATTTGTTTACCTTTCTTGTTTTCTTCTTTGGTATCTTTGGCTGGTATAGAAAGCTCTTGCCCTATTTGCAAACCGTTTGCTAGGCTTGGGTTTGCCGCATTTAACTCATCGACCGATACTTTATATTTGCGAGAAATAGAAAACAAGGTTTCCTTTGGAGCTACTATATGGGTCTTGCCCATCCCACTACCTTGTTTTGCCCCTTCATTTTTAAGCTCGAAAGGAATACGAATGACTTGGCCAATGTTAAGCCCAGCAGCAGCCTCAGGGTTTGCTAGTTTAATGTCATTGACAGTGGCTTTATATCTTCTAGCAATAGAAAATAGTGTTTCTTTGGCTTCTACCTTGTGAAGGATGTACGATTTGCCGTCTTTTTTCTCTATGCCTATAGAATCGCAGGGTGCGGTTTTGGCAATGTGAGCAAATGCTATGCACATGCTACAAAAAAGGTATATCAGCAAGCGATTCATAAGGATTTTTTTTAAAATATAATGGCAATATGTAAACTAAGCAAATGTACACAATACCACTTGCAATTTCAATTTAGTAAAAACTGAATTTAATCAATTTTCAAAGCTGGCAGTACCATAGTTTACTGCGGTCTTTGACGAAAGCAATGGTGTCGTGAGCTATTAAAAATGCACCCGGCGATTTGCCTTTTAAGTTTTCGCCAATCAATTCTTGAATCAGCAAATGACCAGTTCCATCTACCAGCATTAAATATTGGTTTAGTTGGTCGGCTTGCTGTGCTACCCAAGCAATAGCAATGTGTCCATTGGTTTCCAAATATTCTATCGAGCCTATTTGTTCCGTTATTTGATACCGCTGAATGAATGCTACAATTTTATCAAAATTTGGTTCACCAGTTTCCAAATAATTGGGAATCAAAACATGCACTTCACCATCCCTTGGTACAGCCAAGGGCATAGCCATTATTGACTGTTGCCCTGAAACTAGATTTATTTCAGTACACCTTTCCTCATTATCGACCAGCAATTTTTCTACCAATACATCTTCTGCCAGTGCTATAAAGGTGCTATGGTCATTGGCATATATTTTATTCCCTGTAAACAAATCGAACACATATATGCCGCTACTTACAGGGTTATGGGAATCTTCAAAGCCATGCAACACTAAGTATTTATTAGTCATGGTTTCCAATCCTCGCCACCAATCGTCGCCCAAATCTAGGCTATTCCACAGCACTTCATTTTTTAAGGTGTTTACAGCAGCAAATTGTACCGTTCGGGTATCGGCATTGCGTGTTTCTACCAGCA
>JAAFID010000127.1 GCA_013297765.1 Cytophagales bacterium
CTGTTGGCACTGGGCCATCGTCGAAAGTAAGGTATATTTTATTTTCCTTATTCTTTATATTCCAAACTAAGTATGAAGGGTATAAAAATTTTAGAAAAGGTATAAACTGGTTGAAATAAGCCATGATTAGCGTTCAAGTATTGCCATTGTACAATTTAAAAAATAGAATTTGAAAATGGAAGGGTGGCAAAAGTATATTAACAAGAAGTGTATTAAATAGAATATTGATAATTATAAATTCTCATATATATTAGGGCATTGAAAATAGCAATTTGAAAAAACAGGAGTAATTTTTACTTGAATTCAACAAAAAAATGAAACTCTTATTTTAATTCCGCCACACATGATACATCCCATAGTTAAAAACTATTTGCCTCAAGCAATCGAATTGTTTAAAGAACATAAAATTAAAAACGCATATGTATTTGGTTCAGTGGTAACTGAAGAATTTAATTCCAATAGTGATATTGATTTTTTGATTAACTTTTTAGATTATTCCGACCCTTTAAAAGTAGGACAAAGTATTTGGGATTTAGAAGATGGATTGGAAAAATTAACCTCTCGTAAAATTGATTTACTTATCGAAAGATCTTTAAAAAATCCTTATTTTATTGAAGAATTGAATAAAACCAAAGAGCTTATTTATGACCATTCATCAAAATAAATATTTGAAAGATATACTGGATAGTATTGATAATATTTATGGATTCATTGGCAATGATAAATTATTTGATAATTATGAAAGTAGTAAAATGTTGCAATCTGCTGTAGAGCGACAGATAGAGATTATTGGCGAAGCCACTAAACATCTTTTACAGCTCAATTCTGAAATTGAAATTAGCTATGCTCGAAAAATCATTAATACAAGAAATAAAATTGCACATGGATATGATGAAGTCGAAAACTCAGAAATTTGGAATATCATCATCAATTATCTTCCTAGATTAAGGCTGGAAGTTGAAAAGTTAATAGCCAATTCTTGACAAAATTATTCTTGTTGGGTTTCCAATTATTTTAACAAACAAGACAGATAAGTGATGTCGTCGGGGAAACTTTGTTCGCCTTTGTATTCGTTCAACATTTGACTCAGTATTTCGTGATTTTGCACCAAATTTTCATGAGGAAATTGCTGTAAAAAATCTTCGATATTTTTCATCCCAAATTCTTCTAGGGCATCGTTGTTTGTTTCTGTCAAGCCATCGGTATAGCAAAAAAGTAGGCTGCCAGGGGTATAGCATATTTGCTCTTGTTCTATAAAAGGTATTTTTACAAATGCCCCCAATACCGTACAGCCTTTTTCCAGCATTTGTACTTGGTTGTTGTTGTTTACCAAAAATGATGGATTATGCCCCGCATTGATGTAAGTGATAGTTTGCATTTTGGTATTTATAAGTGCAATAAAGAAAGTAACAAATCGCTCGCCCTTAGCATTGCTAATGATGCTGTGGTTTAATTCTTGTACTATTTGCTCTAATGCTGTTGTTTGCCTCACTAGTGTGCGTAGCGAAGCTTGGAAATTGGACATCAGCAAGGCTGCCGATATGCCCTTGCCCGATACGTCGGCAATGCATACCATAAAATTATCGGTATCAATAGCTATATAGTCGTAGTAATCGCCACCAATGGAAAAATTGGGTAAATAGGTGGCATGAATATGCACCATATTATTATTGGGCAGTTGTTTTGGAAACAGCATAGATTGTACATCTTTGGCTATTTCCATTTCTTTTCTTAGTGCCTCTTGGTGTAGTTGTTTTCTGGCCATTTTTTTATTTTCTATTGCAACAATGATGATGCTGGTAAATGTTTTTACAAATGAAAGCAAGGTACTTTGCTTGTAGCCTTCTGGTAGCGAAACGCCTCCAATAAATACATAGGCCAATACTTGATTTTTGTGAGCTATAGGCACTGCAATATCAAAATCTTCATAGCCAGCTACCGAATGTTCTTCCAAAAGCGATATATCTACCATACTGCCCATAAATGGGGCAGGCTGCAAATTTTTAGCATTGGTGGCAGTACCATAAGCTACCTTGCATACCCAGTGGGTATCGTCGCATACAAAAAGTGCCAGTTTGGGAATATGCAGATTTCCCAAAAGGGTAAAATGAAATATTTTGTATAAGGAAGATTCGGGCAGATTGGAATTGATAGATTTTGTAATCTCTAAAAGTGCAGACAGTTCTAGCTCTTTTTTGGTGAGCAAAAGTGATAGTCGGTCTATTTCTTCCTTACCATTTAATGGCTGATTGGGGGTCGTAAGCGTCTCTGAGTCCATTTCCAAATAAATTAAAAGCCAATACCAACAAACAAATACACATACTAGGAATAATTACTAGATAGCCGCCATCGCTTTCCCAGTTCGAGTTGTACCCCTCGTTTACCATCATTCCCCACGATGGCATGGGTGGCTGTACCCCCATTCCTAAAAAACTTAAACCTGCTTCTATTAAGATTGCAGAGGCAAAATTGGCGGTAGCAACAACAATCAAAGGCCCCATGATATTGGGCAAAATATGCCTAAATATTATTCTCATATTGCCTATGCCTAGTGCAGTTGCTGCCTCTACATACAGTTTTTCTCTGATAGAAAGTATCTGCCCACGCACTACTCTTGCCACCTCTACCCACATGGTAAGCCCTACAGCAACGAATGCCACCCAAATACCACGGCTGTGAAGGGCTAGACTAATGGCTATAACCAGCATAATGCCAGGTATAGACCATACTACCGTCATCAACCACATTAAAAATTTATCAATAAACCCGCCAAAAAAACCCGCCAATGCACCAAACGTAACCCCTACCAATAGCGAGATGAGTACCGATACAAAGCCTATTCCCAATGAAATTCGAGTACCAAACAACAACCTACTTAATATATCTCTACCAGATTTATCGGTACCTAGTACAAAGCGGCGTTTGTCGATGTTGTTTTCTTCAAATTCGGTGATTAATTGCTGCTGTGTACGCTGTTGCAATCGACCTTTGAGATCTATGAAAGAAATAGTATTGCCTTTAATTTCATAGTTTTTTCCTTGGCTATTTTTTGCCAAACTAGTATTGTCGGGGTGTAGGCTGTGAACCAGTTCTATCAAGGGTGCTGATTCTTCTGAAGCTGATTTGTAAGGAATGTATTTTACATTCCAACCATCAATTTTATAAGATTGGATTGGTTTTATCGTGTAGTTGCTTTCTTGACCAAAAAATATTTTAGTAATAAAAAAACTTTGCTCTATTTCTCTATTTTTAATAGTGCGTAGCATGACCACGGTACTGTTGGGCTTCAGTTTTTTGATGGTGGCCGAGCCATCGTTGGCATCGGGTGTTTGATCTGGCATGATAGAATAGCCCAGAAGTGCAATTGCATGTGCAATTACTATCACTACCAAGCCAAAAAGTGCGGGCTTATTTTTCATAAGCCTTTTTTTAATGTAGTAGTTGGGTGTTCTTATGTTTCTTTTATGGCGCATCAATCTTTACTGTGGTGTGCAAGTAGGCCTTGCTTAGTGGCAAGATACAGATATAAATGGTAATCGGATTGTATTAAATCAAGCGGCACCTCTATCATGGTTTGTGCATTGATGTATTTTACCCATCCTTTTTGAAGTAAATTGGTAAGTTCGGTTTTTAAAACTGACGTTTCCCAATTCAACTCTTTTTGTAATGCTTCAAAAGAAATTACAAAATACAACTCGTCTAGCAAATCAAATTCTAATGCGGTCATAATAGGGTCAGGTGTACTGTATTTACTTTTACTCTAGCCCACTATTGGTTTGATAGAGTGGCTAAATTTTATGCAAATTATTCTTTTTTAATGAAACGATAAAGGTAATTTGGCTTACAGTTTACGACCTTTCCATTTGTACTTTACACTCTTACTGTTTAACGCAAAAAAAGATACATAAAACGGGTATAAAAAAGCTGTTACGATAAAATATTTCCAAATAATTTTTTTATCATACCAGTAAACTATTTGTTTTATAAACATAGCATCGGCAAAAGATTTGAGTACAAAACTGATTGCAAATAGCGACCAACTGCTTTGCTGTATTGTGCAGGCTACTAACCAACCTATAAAATTTATGTTACCAATAAGTATTAATGCAGCTATCCATTTGATATGGGGCAATTGGTAATGAGGCCACTTGCCAGCCCACCTTTTTCTTTGGTTAAAAAAATCTTTCCAGTTGGTTTTTGCTGTAGTGTAAACTGTGGCTTCTTTTGATTTTAAAAATTGAACGTCTGCTTTATTTTGCAAAAATATTTTGTGCATTAAAAACTCGTCGTCGCCCGATGGGATGTGGCTGTTGCCCTCAAAGCCATTTACCAATTCAAATACTTTTTTTTCGTAGGCTAGGTTTGCTCCATTGCACATAGTGGGAAATTGTGCTTGCAATGAAGCAGCACCGCTGCCTGTGAGGGCAGCAAATTCAATCGTTTGCAGATGTTCAAATAGACTATTTTCGTTGTAAAAACTAACGCCGCCAAATATAAATCGGGCTTTTGTATGCCACTGAAATTGTACCATAGTTTCTAGCCATTTTTTGCCTACCCTACAATCGCCGTCTGTAGCCACTATCCAGTCGCCTGTGGCCTGCGATATGGCGAGTGTGATGGCTTGTTTTTTAGAAGCCATATTTGGCTTGGCATCGAGTGGAATCAATTTGATTTTGCAACTAGAGCTATTGGCAAATGCTGTTACCAATTTTGCTGTACTATCGGTAGAGGCATCATCTACTACAAATATTTCAAATAAATGACTAGGGTAGGACTGGGCTTCCAAATCTTTCAACAAATCAATAATATTAGCTGCTTCATTGCGAACAGGAATAACAACAGATAATTTCAGTAATCTTTCATCACTCTTTGTTGAAGGAGAGAATGAAATTATTTCAAACCAAAAATAAAGTAACGTAAGTGTAAAACAGAGGTAAACGGTTGCTATTAAAAAAAAAATAGTAGTCATGAGCTATGCTAATAATCGAATACGAAAAATCATCAATGCCCCTACAATAGAGGGCAACACTATATTGATAAGCCAAAGTAATACACTTGCAAATACAATACTATCTGCACTAGCAGCATAAGCACTAAAAAAATATATGGCTGCGGCCTCACGAATACCAATATCAAAAAATGTAGGAATGATGGATTTGACAATAAATACAAAAGCCACACCTGCTGCAAGTGTTGCTATGGGGCAAGTAATACCTGCATCATAAAGCAATAACATGTATTGTGTGGCAAAAACGCCATATCGCAATGCAGAAAGTAACAATATGCCCCACATTTGCCTAGAATGGGTTTGAGCTATGATTTTTACAAATGGTTTGGTGTATTTATTTTTAATTAATTGTACAATTTGTTTGTAATAAAAGAACACCAGTACTAAGGCGATATTGGTGAGCAATACAAATGTCATAAGCGTATGGTTGATTAATGCAGAAGTACTTATTTGTTCATTATAAATCATATATATTAACACTCCACTTCCCGCTATTAGCGTAACGAACAGTTGTGCTATGCGACTTACAAAAACTGCCCCTAGTGCCTGTAGTCTTTCATTGGTTTGCAATTGCAGGATACGCCCAGCATAATCGCCTATCCCGTGAGGGGTAATGAAGCCGAAACATACTCCTGTAAACACACCAGACAGTGCTTGGTAAAAAGTAGTGGGTTCAATATTGCTGGCCAATATTTTCCATTTCCAAGCCTCTATGCCCCAATTCAAAATCAGCAATATACAAACCAATAAAACCAATGGATGACCTATGGCAGTAAGTAGTTGAGCATAAAATTGTGTGGTAAGTATATGTTTGTTGCCCATACTGTGCCATACCCAATATATGGAAACTGCAAAACACAATAATTTACACACACGCCACAGCAATTGTCGTAAGGTGGCTTTATTCAAAACTTTTGTATGAGTATATTGCATTTGATGATAAAAACGAAACCTGCTGTAGAAGCTGAAAAGATTATACTAGGCGTAGATCCTGGTACTACTGTAATGGGCTATGGGTTGATTCAAATAGAGCAGGGCAACTTGAAGCTGCTTCAATTTGGTGTCATTCACCTAAGCAAGTATGCAGACCATGCTATAAAACTAAACAAAATCTTTGAAAGAATAGTGCAATTGATAGATGAATACCATCCTGATTTTATGGCCATCGAAGCCCCATTTTATGGAAAAAATGTACAGTCGATGCTGAAACTGGGTCGTGCACAAGGGGTAGCTATTGCCGCAGCCATATCTAGGCAAGTACCTATCACCGAATATGCCCCTAAAAAAATAAAACAATCAGTGACAGGCAATGGCAATGCCTCTAAAGAACAAGTCGCTGCTATGCTGTGTATGTTGCTTGGTATCAAAGAAGCCCCCAAGTTGCTAGATGCTACAGATGCATTGGCAGCAGCCCTTTGTCATTATTATCAAAATGGAAAAGTAGAAACAAAAGCACAAGGTTGGGGCAGTTTTTTAAAAGAAAACCCGAATAGAATAAAATAATTTTTTTTACTATCATTTATAACAAACAATTATGGAACCCAATATTGAAGCTGTTTTTGTGCAGTGGCTAGGCTTGACAGAAAACGAGAAAAGAGATTTTATAAAAGAGCTTTTTTATTTCAACAATCTAGCAGATGCGGAAAAAAACACGATTAAAAAGAAATATTTGAAGAAATAGCATGAATGCAAAGTTGATAGAAACTCACGCACACCTATATGCCGAAGAGTTTGATGCCGATAGAACTACTGTAGTTGCCGCCGCAGTTGCAGCAGGTGTGGCGAAAATATACCTACCTAATGTGGATGCTGCTTCTATTCCTAGACTGCTGGCTACAGAGCAAGAATTTCCCAGTGTTTGTGAAGCAATGATGGGCTTGCACCCATGTTATGTAAAGGAAAATTTTCAGCAAGAATTGGCTGTAGTAGAAACATGGCTTAATAAAAGAAAATTTGCAGCGATAGGCGAAATAGGCATGGATTTTTATTGGGATTTGACCTATAAAAACCAACAAGAAGAAGCTTTGAAAATTCAATTGCAGTGGGCAGCGAAATATGCATTACCTGTGGTGATTCATTGCCGCAATTCGACTAGAGAGACCATCGAAATAGTAAAAAAGCAAAAGCAAAAATTGAGTGGTATTTTTCATTGCTTCTCAGGTACATTGGCCCAGGCTCAGGAAATAATAGCACTAGGCTTTGCACTTGGCGTAGGCGGTGTAGCCACTTTCAAAAATGGAGGGCTTGATAAAATATTGCCATACATAGATTTGCAACATTTGGTTTTAGAAACAGATTGTCCCTATCTAGCCCCAATACCGCATAGAGGTAAACGAAATGAACCCGCTTACTTGCCACTGATAGCTAAGCGTGTAGCAGAGTTGAAAAATACCACCGTAGAACACATTGCTGAAACCACCACTGCCAATGCACTCAGCATATTTAAACAGGGTTAATTTGAATATCAGATTTAGACCCATATTTGGATAAGGGCTATATTTTTGATTTCTTTGCATTCCGATTTTCGTCGGCACATAATTAGGAGAGGTGTCCGAGTGGTTGAAGGAGCCCGCTTGGAAAGCGTGTAAGCGTTTTAAAGCGCTTCGTGGGTTCGAATCCCATCCTCTCCTCATTTTCACGTTGGTGAATTTCAAATCCTTTTGAATTGCTGAGAATAGAAGATTCTTCTTTCAAAAGGATTTACTTTTTTTCAACTTTTTTCGTTAAATGTTTCAGTATAGTTTCAGTATTGTTTCAGTGACCTTAAACCTGTTTCAGTAATGAAA
Source organism: Cytophagales bacterium (assembly GCA_013297765.1). Taxonomy (GTDB): domain Bacteria; phylum Bacteroidota; class Bacteroidia; order Cytophagales; family Cytophagaceae; genus REBA01. The sequence goes on from JAAFID010000127.1 coordinate 7,795, forward strand.
GAAACCGTCTCTATTAAGTTCTTCCTTTTAGAAAAAAGCAAAGAATCAATCTCCTCAAAATTGTTTTTGAGAATCACTGCCGATCGAAAGAAAGCAGAGTGTGCGACTTTCTGCAAACTCAATATGGAGCGGTAGTTTGTCATTTAGGTGAATGTTTCAATTCTTTCTCATTTCACTTTAATACTCATTTACAATTTCATTACTTCTTCCAAACCATATATTTTACTAGCCGTCTAAATATTCGAACCACTTATCTAAGAAAGATTGTGGAAGGGGCTTGGGCGAAAACGTCCAGCAGAGCTGTATCTCAAGGTAGCATGACTTATCAACAAATGGTGGATAACATTAAAAGAAAAAAAGAAGCAAAAAAAGAAGCAAAAAAAGAAAAATCAACTATAATAGTAGTAATAATGGTCTAATGAATGGGGGAGTAGCATAAGTTATCTATGCTTCAGCAAGAAGCTGAAAATATGAAAAGATACAAGGGAGACCCTTGCACCAGAGAGTGATTTTAAAACCAAAGCGACTTACGCAACTAAATAATAAACACAATGAAAGTATTATTAGATATTAAAGATACCAAAGCTGAGTTTGTAATGGAGCTTTTAAAAAACTTTTCATTTGTAAAAACAAAACCGCTTACACCTTATAAAGCAAATGTTTTAGAAGGCATTAAAGAAGCTGTTGAAGAAATGAAGTTGGTAAAGGCTGGTAAACTTAAAGCTCGTAACGCAGAGGATTTGTTCAATGAGCTATAAGGTAAAAACAATTCCGAAGTTTGATAAAGAGCTCAAACGATTAGCTAAAAAATATCCTTCGCTTAAAATGGAATTTTTTGAGCTGATAGAGGAGCTTAAACAACACCCTGAACTGGGTACGCCTATTGGCAATAGTTGTTATAAAATTCGTTTGGCTATCGCTTCTAAAGGCAAAGGAAAATCGGGTGGTGGAAGAGTGATTACTTATTTGCAAATTACAGATACTACTGTTTTTCTACTCTCCATTTATGATAAATCTGAACTAGAAAATATTCCTGATAAAGAACTAGCAGAACTACTAAAATTTATTCCTGAATGATAGTAAAGCATTTCGATATTCTTCGACTTGGAAAGGTCGATTTACGCCTGCGGTATAAATTAGACCAAACGAGTCTTCTAGGTTCGTTTCAGCGGACGCTGAAAGGTTAAGAAAGCACAAGCGAAAGGCTTGCGCTAGTGGGGAGACGCTTGCGCTAGGGGGTAGGGGTTATGTTAAAAGAAGGTTATGAAAATAATGACCCCAATAAGTATTATCAAGCAGGAACAAATGTATTGATTAATTTAGTATTCTTTGGTGTAGGAAATAGAATTGGAAAATCCAAATCATTTAATTCTCAAGATAAAAGTATTCTTCAACCGACATTTGGAGGAATGGGGGAATTGAGTGAAGAAATGGCTAAGCCAATTATAGATAGGGTTGTACCACCTAAAAGGAAATAAGTATGTCTATTCCACCAATTCTAATCATTATAATACTTATTTGTTTTGCATCTGGGTATTATTTTTATAAATCTTTAAAATCAGGCTATGATTTACATGCTTTGCTAGGATTGTTTTTTAGTATTATAATTAGCATTACAGTATTTTTTATAATACTTGGTGATTTATTTCCTGGGTACTAATATGCCATGCCCCTTCCACAATCTTTCTTAGATAAGCGGTACGAATATTTGGACGGGTAGTAAAATAGAGGGTTGTAGAGGAGGTAGAGAAATTGTAGATTAGTATTAAAGTGTAATGAGAAAGAATTGAAAAATACACAATAATGACAAACTATTCCATCATATTGAGCATGCAGGCACTTGCACCACTAGTCCAAGTTTAAAAAATGAATACTGGTCTAAGATTAGCCTTTAGGCGTATCTTAGACCTATCATGGCTAAAGTTTTCAACTTTCGAGAAATAGCACCCCGCCCCTTCCACAATCTTTTTTAGATAAGTGGTACGAATATTTGGACGTCCCTGCTGGCGCCGAGTGTGTCGTGAAGTAACAGATGTGAATTTGTTACATGTTGTATAAGAGATGGTAGTAGGTCTACCAATGTCGTTGTGTAAGCGAAGGCATTAAACCGCCCCTCGGTGCTGTTTTG
>JAAFID010000128.1 GCA_013297765.1 Cytophagales bacterium
CAATTCGTACCCCAGTATTCCTCCAAAACTATGTCCCATAATGATGTATGGTGTTTCTAAATAAGGCTTCATGGCTGTTGCCATTTCTGCTACTAGCAAATTTACATCTTCAAAGAAAGGTTCATGGATACGGTTTTCCCTACCTGGCAATTGAAATGCCAATACCTCGCTATTCTCGGGGGCGTTATACATAAAGTGGCTAAACATCGATGCCCCAGCACCCACAGGATGGATACAGAAAATACGTGTTTGAATGGCTTGTTCATTGGTATTTTTGCGTTTTATTAGCCAATTGTTCACTACCTCTATGTCTTCCTCGAAACCAATTCCCGAAGTGTCACTTTCTATAGGCTGGCTGGACGTGGCTAGTTTTTGCAGTTCTACAATTAATTGGTCAGATAGCTCCACAATGCTTGGCCCTTTGGCTATTCTCATCAATGGGAAATTGATTTCCAATTTTTGCTGTATCCAGTTGCGAAGCTGGTTCAACATCAGGGAATCCAATCCTATTTTTGAAACCGAGGTATGGATGTCGAGCTTATCTGTAGATGTGCCTAGAATTTTAGCCAATGACTCCGCTATTTTCTGTTGCAAGAATTCGGGTTGTGCTGCTGCCTCTAGTTGCATCACATGGTCTGCTAGGGTAGCACCTCCTTTGGCTCCATTGTTTTTAGACCCCGATGCTGCTTTGATAATGTCTTCAAAACGGGCATCGTGCTGTAAGTGACTGAAAAATTCTTTAAACCGTTTCCAATCCAAATTGGCAGCCATACGATAGGCTGGTTGCTGAATCAATATGTTTTGAATTTTATCTGTTACCTGTTTTAAACTTAATGGAAACCATCCTTGATTTTCTAATACTTTGAGTACTTGTTCCCCTTCTTTTGACATGCCTGCGTACAACCCAAGTACACCTAGGTTTACCGAACATGCTGCTTGACCTTTTTGTTGTCTATATTCGGCCAGCTTGTCTAGAAAATTATTGGCCGCAGAATAGTTTGACTGCCCAGGCAACCCGAAAATAGAAGAGATAGAAGAGAGCATCAAATAAAAATCTAGTTTCAGGTCTTGCGTTGCCAAGTGAAAATTCCAAGCTCCCATTACTTTTGGGTTATAGACACTATCAAACAGTGCAGGGTTCATGTTTTTCAGCGTAGCATCTTTGAGTACAGCGGCACTGTGTATGATACCTTTCAGCATTGGCATCTTCACTTTTAAATTATTTATTAATCCCTGTACTTCATCGTAGTTGGCTATATCGGCATTGACAATGGCTACCTTTACGCCATTTTGCTCCATAGTGCTAACCACTTGTTTATCGTAATCTGTTTTGCAACCGCTACGGCTTACCAGTACTAGATTGCGGGCACCTTTTTTGGTAAGCCACAATGCCAGTTCTAATCCAAAACCACTAGCACCGCCTGTTACCAAATAACTTGCCTCGGCATCGAGCTGCAATTCTTTGCTAGGCAATACTTGAATGGGTTCGGCATTCATAGCGACTACAAATTTGCCTACATGTGTTCCCTTGCTTAGTTGTGCTATGGCTTCGGCCAATTGTTGTATAGGGTAGGTGGTTAAATGTTCTACTTTTACACTTCCAGTTTGCAGCATATCGGCTACTTCACGATACAACTGTTGCCCTAGTAAAGGTTTTTGCAACATTAATCGGTCTAAATCTACAGCGAAGAAGGAAAGATTATTTCCAAATCTTTTAAGTCCTAGCTTGGCATCACGGTAAATATCGGCTTTGCCTATTTCTAAAAATCTGCCAAATGGTGCTAGACATTTTATACTTTGAGCAATTGCCTTCCCAGCCAACGAATTCAGCACTAGGTCTACCCCGTAGCCATTGGTAATGGTCAAAATCTCATCGGCAAAAGTCAAACTACGAGAATCAAATACATGTTGAATACCCATTGACCTCAATAGGTTTCTTTTGTCTTCACTGCCTGCGGTAGCAAATATTTCTACACCTTTCAGTTGTGCCAGTTGTATGGCAGCTAGGCCCACACCACCCGAAGCCGAGTGAATCAATACTTTTTCGCCAACACACATTCTACCCAAATGATTGAGCGAATAATGTGCAGTAAGGTAGGTAACGGTAGCCGCTGCCGCCTGCTCGAAAGAAATTACGTCTGGTTTGCCTACCACACAATGTTTGTCAGCGATAGTATATCCTGCAAATGATTCTGATGCCCAAGCCATCACTTTATCACCTACTTTTAAATCTTTTACACCAGAACCTATGGCTGTTATTATGCCTGCACACTCTAGTCCTAAGTTTTTGCCAGCTACGCCGCCAGCAACAGCCTCGTCGCTAAGCAAGCCCATTACATTCATTACATCTTTAAAATTAAGCCCTGCCGCATGCACCTCTATTTCTACTTCATCTGCTTTAGGTTTCTTTCTTGACAATGTGCGGAAATTGATACTGTCTATCAAGCCATACTCATCTACCACAGCCCTGTAAGCATTGGCTACTGCAGGCATGTTGGTTGCAAATTGAACCTCTGCTGCTGTTTCTACAACGGGTTGTAGTTTTCTTTGGAATAATTTTTCTTTACGAATAGCCAATTCAGGATTATGCTTTTTAGCATCTGCACCCAGCACCCAGCTTACAGTTTGCCAGTCGTCAGCAATTAGATTGCTGCCTAGACCCAGCAGGGTAAGCGGAATAAATGGAAACTCATTTTTCATTACCCTTGCCATTCCTATCAAAGCCGCTTGCGATACTTGAATGACATCGCCTTCAACTATTTTTTCTAAATGCTGGTGTAGCAAATACACTGCTGGCTCTGTATCTAGGTTTACTATTGCTTTTAATAGGGTAATTGTGGCTGCTGTAAAATCTTCTTGTTGCTGTTGCAATTCTTTGGCCGAAAGCTCGCTATTCGAGGCTGTGTCCAATGCCCAGCAGCTTATAATTTTATTAAAAGGTACTTCATGGCTACTCAAGTAATCAAAAACCTGGGTCAGGTCTTCGCTATTTTTAGCATTGGCTTTGAGTACGCCGTTTTCCATTATGCCAAATGTTTCGCCTTTCAAAATGACAAATGTGGTAGCACCTTTAGATTTTAATTGCTGCTCTACTGCTCTGTATTGCTCGCCATCATCGCCAAAAATAAGGTAAGCATTTTCGCTTGTAGCGGCAGCCAAAGTTTGCGTAAAATCAGCTACCTCTTCCCACTCATAGGCATACATGCCTTTGTACACTTCATTTTTTTGTTCTAGTCTCGAACCTTCTATGTACTTGCAGGTAAGTCCTCTTATTTCGGCTACTACAGTTTCATCTTCATTCACAATAAAGTAATTGCCACGAAGATACTCGGCACTAGCCTCTAGCACATCTATATACACCCATACATTTTTTTCTGGTTTTTGGTAAAAATAATAACCTTCGATTTGGGTGGGTAGGTAAATGCCACGTTTTTCTTCGGCGGTACTTTTTCTAGAGGCAAACAGCGTATGCAAGCAAGCATCTAGCAATGCAGGATGGAAGAAGAAAGATGGAGCTTCATAAGCCAAAGTCTCTGGCAGGCTGAGTGCCGATAACACTTCACTGCCCCCAGTCCATATTTTTTGCACGCAGCGGAAAGTTTCGCCATAGTTCAGCCCACCTTCTTTTAGTTCAAAATAAAAGTCGGAAACAGAAACGATATCGGTCACTCTTTTTCTCACTTCTTCCAGTGGAAATTTCTGTGTTGTTACGGGCATAGCACCGCTTACTATTCTGCCTTGCGAGTGCCTCAACCAAGAGCTGTCGTCGCTGTACTTGGGCCTACTACAAATCGTGTAGTTGCCTTCGTCGTTGCTTATTTCCAGTCTTACTTCGGGCGCCTCTCCTTCTTCGGGAAGAAACAATGCCGATTCTAAATGAATGTCTGCCAAGTGAGAAAAATTATTTACTAGGCTGGTCTTTGCTACTTCTAGTGCTACCTCTAAGTGGCCTGTGCCAGGAAATATAATGGTACCCTCTACCTTATGATCGTCTAGAAATAGGTGTGTGGCTTTGTTCAAGGTCACATCCCATATTTCGCAGCTATCGCCTACAGCCGATTTTTTGTTTTTTTCTATGAATGGATATTCACTGCTGCCAAGTCTTTTTTGCAAATGCTCTTCTGTCTCAAACCAGTAAGATTGATGTTGCCAGCGGTAGGCTGGAGTTTTTACATAACGGACTTCATTTCCAAAAAATTGATTCCAATCTACTCTATATCCATGGTTGTGCAATAGCCCTAGCGAAAGCTGCATGGTAAATTCTTCATCAAAACCCCTGCGTAGCGAGGGAACAATAAGCCCTTGCTTGATTTTATTCAACGCAAACAGTTCATTGACTCCCACAGAAAGTATAGGGTGTGGGGCAACTTCAATAAACAAATCATATCCATCGGTAATCATTTGTTGAATGGCGTCGCTAAACAATACTGTTTCTCGCACATTGGCGTACCAATATTCACTTACCAAATGATGGCCGTCTTCTAGCTTTCCAGTTACTGTAGAATATAATGGCGAATTGGTTTCTAAGGGTACTAGGTGCTGTAGCGAACCAATGAGTTCGTCTTTGAGCGGCTCCATGTGGTGGCTGTGAAATGGCACATTCACTTTCAAATATCTAGTGAAAACATCTTTTGCCTGCAAGGCGGCATCTATTATTTCCAAAGCATCGGTATCGCCCGCCAAAGCCACCATATTTGGCCCATTTACAGCAGCCACAGATACTTGGGCTTCGTAACCTGCAATCGCTTTCAACGCTTCTTTGTGCGATAGACCCACTGCCAGCATTTTTCCTTTATCAGTGGCCTTATTCTGTCCACGACTGCGGTGGTAAATCACCTCTACAGCTTGCTCTAGTGTCAATGAACCTGCTGAGTAGGCTGCGGCTACCTCGCCTATAGAATGCCCCACATACCCGTCTGCCTGTACACCCCACGATTTCCAAAGTTCCGTGAGCCCTATTTGAATCGCCATAATGGCGGGTTGTGCAATTCTGGTATCGCTTACATTAGAGTTGGCTTCGTCTTTGTTCATTTCCTCCAGCAGCGACCAGCCCGATACTTTTTTAAACAATTCCTCTATTTCCAATACCACGTTTCTAAACACCTCAGAAGAAACAAGCAGTTGCTGCCCCATGGCATACCACTGTGGGCCTTGCCCCGAATAAATAAAGCCAATTTTTGGTTTAATATTTTTTTCCGTAACACCATACGTCATTACTGGTCTAGTTTCATTATTTAAAAATGCCTGTAAACACTCCAACACTTCATCTTTAGAGCGTGCCGTAATGGTCAATTTGTGTTCTAAAATTGTTTTTCTTAGTAGACTGGTATGGCAAATGTCTTTAAAATCGTTACTGGTCGATTCTAAGTAAGAAATATACGCTTTTACATTTGCAGTAAGTGCCTCTTTGGTTTTGCCCGACACGCTGAACAAATAGGCTTGCTCAGCAGATTTTCTACCTTGGATCAAGGGTTGAGTAGCATAAGATTCCATCACAATATGTGCATTGGTACCGCCTGCCCCAAACGAATTTACGCCACCTAGAATAGTACCTGCCCTATCAATAGCCTCGTGCTGTGCGGCAACACGAAGTTTGTATTTGTCAAATGGTATTTTGGGATTTGGTTTTAGATAATGAAGATTTGCAGGAATCTCCCTATTTTTAAGTACCAATGCCAGTTTAATCATCCCCGCTATACCAGCAGCGGCCTCCAAATGCCCAATATTGCTTTTTACCGAACCAATCACACAAGGATTGTTATCGGTACGCCCTTCGCCTATTACCAGCCCGAAAGCATTGGTTTCTATGGGATCGCCCACAGGTGTACCCGTGCCGTGTGCCTCTACATACACCACATCGTTAGGGTTCACGCCTGCATTGGCATAAGCCGTTTTTAACATTTCCACTTGTGCCGATACACTTGGTACGGTAAATCCCTCTTCGGTAAAGCCATCTTGATTTACAGCCGAGCCTTTGATAACGGCATATACTTGGTCTCCATCGGCAAGTGCTTTGGAAAGTGGCTTTAATACAATTACACCCGAACCCTCACTACGCACATAGCCGTTGGCTCTGCTATCAAACGATTTACAATATCCATCTGGAGAAAGGAAATTGCCCTTAGACATCATAATCGATGATTCGGGTCGAATAATCAGATTGACCCCACCAGCCAATGCTTGATCTATTTCGCCATTCCAAATACTTTGGCAGGCAAGGTGCACGCATACCAGCGACGATGAACAAGCAGTGTCTATCGTCATGCTAGGCCCTTTGAGATTAAACACATAAGAAAGTCGATTGGCAATAGCCGTCAACGATACGCCCATAGGTACTTGCGGACTTATACTTTCACGCTGTGTAGTAGAGGCTTGAATATCCCAATAGTCGTTCATAAACACACCCATATACACCCCTGTACGAGAGCCAGATGCCTTGCTTAGCGAAATACCAGCATCTTCCATGGCTTCATAACTCACCTCTAGCAGTAGCCGTTGTTGTGGGTCTATACGCTGGGCTTCGTTGGGGAAAATATTGAAAAAATTGGCATCGAACTGATCAATGCCATCGATAAAACCACCTTTTTTTGCTTTGATTTTCCCTGCTTTATTTGGATTGGGGTCATAAAAAGCATCAATATTCCACCTATCGGCAGGAATATCTGTAATTGCATCGCCTCCATTTTTTAGAAATTCCCAAAAAGATTCGGTACTGGTGATATTTCCAGGGAATCGGCAACCTATGCCTACTAAGGCAATAGGTTCTTTTTCTGACTTTTGATCATTTTTTGTTGAAGTGTGTGACATGGTTTTTTTATTTAGGTGAGATAAGCGTTAGAAAAATGTTTAATTTGATAAAAATAGAGCATACAAATTAAATTCATGTGTTTAATTTATTAATTAATGTATATTTAACATTGACTTGTATGCTCTAAATTTTTACAGTCTAATGATAAAAAAGTTTTTCTTGATTTACAAAGAATAAAAGAATTTATTTATAGACTAATATTTTTAATCTTTTGTTTTAAATAAATAATAATACTTTTTATAAGATTAGTATTAATTTTTTATGAGGTTATAATTTCCAAACTTGATTGTAGCATAGAAAAAATATATGCTCTGTTAAATTTTACACTATGGAAGCCTACTGCAATCGAAAAATATGGAAAGAATATTTCGCTCATTTTATATTGACCTATAAAAAAATTATTACAGCTATAAATAAGCATTATTAGTCTAATACTTATAAAATTTAGCCGATACATAGAAATTACTTATAATTAATAGGTTAAGAAAAATATTCGTTTTAGCTTGTAACCATAATTTTTTATTTATCTAATTTCTAAACCAATAAAAACCATGAAACACTTGCTATTGCTCGAAAAAAATGTTTTAAAGCAAAACAAACAATGTAATTTTTTAATTGCTTTTGTAAGCCTTGGGCTAGGTTTATTTTTACAGACGGCGGCTGTAGGGCAAAGTTGGAGTGGAGTATCTAACACATTAATCCCTAGCACTCCAAATACTACAAAGGTTGGCATAGGAAATCTCACAACTGGTCAAGTTACAAGTCCTTTAACAGTTTTAGGTAATATTGAATTAAAAACGAACACCTCTGCATTGATATCTGCACCTAATACTTTGCTCACTATTCGTGCAGGAGATGCTACTACTTCTGTTGGCAAAGATTTAACGATATCGGGGAGCAGCAACAGTTCAGGAAACACACCAGGGCCTGTGATAATAAGTAGTGGTAGACAAGGTGGTAATGCATCCGTTTCTGAATTGCATATTGGCTACGGGGCAATTTGTATAGGGCAATTTCCTACAAGTTATATTCCCATACTAAGGAATGGTAATTACCTCTTTGGAATAGTAGGCAAAATGATTGCTGAAGAGGTTGTAGTGAAGTTAGCAAATACTTGGCCTGACTTTGTATTTGCCAAAAACTACCAACTACGCCCTCTTACCGAGCTGGAAACCTACATCAAAGAAAACCAACACCTGCCTGGCATACCCAGCGAATGCGACCTTAAAGAAAAAGACGGCATAGCCATAAGCGACATGCTGACCCGCCAAATGCAAAAGATAGAAGAGCTAACACTTTACCTTATTGAGCAAGACAAAGCACTTCAAGCTTTACGTGCCGAACTAGAAACCATCAAAGCCAAAGGAGGTGTAAAATGATAAATTTGAAAAAATATTTTATAAGCCATACAACCATTGGTATGGTTATGCTCTCTTTGTGGGGTATGAATGTTCAAGCCCAAAATAAAGAAAAGTTTCTAGATACTTTAAATATCAAAGAAATTGAGATGGGCTCAACACTAGATTACATACGCTTTAGTAAAAGCACTAAAATAGAAGCCACAGATTTTATAAAAAACAATCCCAAACTTTTTTATGAGACTACTAATCAGAAAATGGTACTCAAAAAAACAGAGGAAGACGAGCTAGGTTTTACCCATTACCGCTATGGGCAGACTTATATGGGCATTGCTATAGAGGATGCAGATTATTGGATTCATAGCAAAGATGGAGTTTTGACTACTGCAAACGGAAATATCTCAACGCTTGATAAAATTACGCTTCCCCAAATAAAAATAACAAAAGATGAAGCAATAAGTATAGTGCAAAGTAACGAGAGAAATAAAGATGCCAAAAGAGAAAAAGACAATAAATGGGACAAATATGAAGCACAACTGATGTGGGCTTCTAAGGAAAAAGATACTACTGGTAATATCAGCACCAGCCATTATTTGGCTTATAAAATAAGCAACCAAAAGACCTCTTATATAGCATACTTGGATGCAGCAAGTGGGAAAATTAGGTACGATTACATTGCCACCAATGGCTGCCAAAGCCCAGTTAATTTTACCAGTTATTATTATGGTACTAGAAGCGTTACCACCAACCTTCAAGGTGGACTATACAGAATGCAAGATATATGTCCATCGGTATGTGCAAACCTAAATAAGAACATTCAAATAACCGATGAAAACGACAATGTAATAACCAATACTACCAACTCTTGGACTACAGATTTACAAAGAAAGGCAGCCACCTCTCAATGGGCGGCAAGCAATACCTACAATTACTTTTGTGAAAAGCATAATTGGAAAGGGTACGATAATAATAATAGTTTATTAACGGTAAAATTAGTTCCAACCCCTGCTGGTCAATGGGATGTTGGATTGGGAAGAATGCGTATAGGAAATGTGAACAGTGACCCTAGTAAACCAATTTGTACTCCAGATGTAATAGCCCATGAATATACTCATGGATTTGTGATTGCCAATATTGGTGATGCTGGATTTTGTCAAGAACTCCAAGGATTTCCCGGAATACCCTCTCCTTCATGTGCGACACAGTCTATCAACGAAGCAGTTGCTGATATGTTAGGTATAGCTGTAGAATACTACGCCCTAGCTGGCAATGGGAATTTTCTAATTGCTGAAAGAGATGGCAATACAGGAATTAGAAATGTGAGCAATCCTAAGTCAAAAAACTTTCCAAATTGTTTTAAATCTCCTGATAATATAGATGCTACCTTTTGGTCTAGCACACCAGGTGCCGATATGACCTATAATAACGGTGCAGTACTTACCTTTTGGTTTCATCTATTATGCAATGGTGGCTCTGGTAATGTGGATGACAAGCCTACAAAGCCACCCTATAGTGTATCTTCGATAGGAATGGATAAGGCAACTAAAATTGTGGTTAGGGCAATACGTTACTATAGTTTTAACCTCATTGGATTTGAGCAGTTTCGCAGAGCTACGATAGAATCAGCAAAAGATTTATATGGAAATTGCAGTAGCGAAGTCTTGCAAAC
>JAAFID010000129.1 GCA_013297765.1 Cytophagales bacterium
ATTGGGGTGTATGCTATTTTTATAATTATGGGCTTAGCCGCATTGTGTGTGGCTTTGGGGGCATTTTACAGGTTTAGTATTGTACTATTTTTCATTTGCTTTACCTATATCGAATTGGTAGATGTAACCTATTACCTCAATCATTATTATTTGGTTAGTTTACTTGCATTATTACTCATCTTTTGCCCAGCGGGGAATTATTTTTCTCTAGATGTTTATACTGGCAGGGTGGCAAAAAAAGAGCAAATTCCGCTTGCTTTTATTTTGATTTTTCAATTGCAATTGGCTATTGTCTATTTTTATGCAGGGCTGGCGAAGCTAAACTACGACTGGCTGGTAGAGGCAATGCCATTAAAAATTTGGCTTTTGGCAAAAATAGATTTTCCTGTATTGGGTATGTTATTTCAGCATACTGCTACTGCTTTTGTTTTCAGTTGGCTTGGTGCATTATTTGACCTCTTTATTGTGCTATTTTTATGTATTCGCCAAACCCGTTTTGTGGCTTACGGTGTGCTGGTTATTTTTCACTTGCTTACCTATTTACTTTTTCCCATAGGTATGTTTCCCTTCGTAATGATAGCAAGCACTTTAGTGTTTTTTTCTGATACACTTCATTTGAATTTAATGCATAAAATAGGCACAGTAATTAATGTAATTGCCCCCATAAAATCAGTTGTAGTGAGCGAATTTGTAAGTCCTAAAAAGCAACTCGCAATGCCTTTGCTGTTGATATTTGGTATTTATTTTTTTATTCAACTTTTATTGCCTTGGCGATTTGTGCTGTACCCTGGTAATATTTATTGTACCGAGCAAGGCTATAGATTTTCTTGGCGAGTGATGTTGATGGAGAAAACTGGAAACACCACTTTTACAGTTAAAGAAAAGACAACAGGCAAAAGTTGGGAGATAGAAAACAAAAGATACCTAACGCCATTGCAAGAAAAGATGATGGCCACACAACCCGATATGATACTTCAATTTGCACATTATTTAAAGTACAAATTGGCTAAAGATGGGTATTCCAACTTAGAAATATTTGCCAATAGTTATGCCACAGTAAATGGTCGTGGTAGTAGGCTTTTGATAGATCCTAATGTAAATTTGGCATTGCAAAAAGAAAATTTTAAACACAAGAATTGGGTATTGCCCTGCGAATAAGCCATCGAATGAAGCATTGTAAATTTTGGTATCTTTTTTTGTTGGTATGTGTGGTTCAGCTACAAACAGTATTATGGGCGCAAACATTTAAAATAACAGGTACGGTAACAGATAGCAAAACCAAGAGCCCTATGGCAGGAAGTGTCATTAGGCTTACCAACACAAGCTATGCAGCCACTAGCAATGAAAGTGGGAACTATCAAATAGAAAATATCCCTGCTGGCAAATATCAATTGATGGTGTATGCCATGAATGTTGATTTTGAACCTCGAACTATTGTTGTGGATAAAGAAAATATAGTGCTGAACATTGCCGTCGATGCTTCCTCTCAATCGCTCACTGAGGTAGAGATACAGGGCGAACGTACACGCAGTTTTGGGGTTGCAAGGTTAGGCACTGTAGAAGGAACTGCAATTTACGAAGCAAAAAAAAATGAGGTAATAGTACTGAAAGACCTTAACGCAAACCTTGCTGCCAATACCACTCGGCAAATATTTTCCAAAGTGCCAGGCCTCAATGTTTGGGAAAGCGATGGCGGCGGCATCCAGCTAGGTATTGCTGCCCGTGGACTAAACCCCAGTCGCACTGCCGATTTTAACATGCGTCAGAATGGTTATGATATAGCTGCCGATGCACTAGGCTACCCAGAGGCTTACTACACTCCACCAATGGAAGCACTGGAACGGATTGAGATAGTGCGAGGTGCTGCATCGTTGCAGTACGGAACACAGTTTGGTGGTTTGGTTAATTTTGTATTGAAGAAACCACCCATCAACAAAAAAATTGAAGTAAACACAAGGCAAACAATAGGTTCATTTGGGTTTTACAATACGTTTAACAGTGTTGGTGGCACCAATGGCAAATTTAGTTACCTAGCTTACTACCAATACAAGCGAGGCAATGGCTGGCGGGCAAATTCAGAATTTAAAGTACATACGGCTTTTGCACAAGTGAATTATCAACTCTCCGCACGAGTAAAAATTCAAGGTGAATATACTTTTATGTATTACCTAGCCCATCAAGCTGGTGGACTTACTGATAAAAAATTTGAACAAAACCCTCGCCAATCGCTGCGGGCAAGAAATTGGTTTGCCATTAACTGGAATCTTTTTGCCCTTGTGCTTGATTACAAATTAGGCGAACACACAAACTTAAATTGTAGAAATTTTGCTTTAATAAGCAATAGAAAAGCACTAGGAAACCTTAGTTACATCAATGCTCCCGACAATATGGGTGAAAGAGATTTGCTATACGACGATTATAAAAACTATGGAAATGAAACCAGATTGATTCACAGTTACCAATTTTTAAACGGTCAAAAATCTACCATTTTGGTTGGCATTCGGCTCTATCAGGGGCTTACACTTCGCAAGCAAGGTCGTGGCAATAGTGCGAGCGATGCCAATTTTACATTCAATAATCCTGACAATTTAGAATATTCAAACCATCAATTTCCCAATACCAATCTTTCCTTTTTTGCTGAAAATGTATTTAAAATTTCTCCCAAATTCAGCATTACGCCTGGGCTAAGAATAGAATATATTAAAACCAATACCGAGGGTTACTACCGCACCAAGATTCCATTTACAGCAGAAAGCCTTTCGGCAAAAATGATAGATAAAAATAGCTCTGTGCGTAGCTTTCCTTTTTTCGGGATTGGCCTTAGTTACAAGCCTAGCGAGAAAGTGGAAATTTATGCCAATGCCTCACAAAACTACAAAGCAATTAATTTTAATGACTTGCGGCTTAACAATGCCAACCTAGTGGTAGACCCAAACCTTAAAGACGAGCGTGGATACAATATTGACTTAGGTTTCCGGGGCGATAAACGTGGGGTATTTAATTACGACATCAGTGCATTTTATATGGCTTACAATTCCCGTATTTCTTCCATATTAAAAGCTAGTCCCGATTCTACAAGCATATTTAGATTTCGTACCAACCTAGCAAACTCAACCGCTGTAGGCGTAGAAAGTTTTGGAGAATTGGATTTTGCAAAATTGTTTTCCGACACTTCTAAATGGAAATGCTCATGGTTTATAAACCTTGCATGGGTCGATGCCCGCTACCACTCTGCCAACAAAAGCCTCGACAAAAAACTCGTAGAAATGGCACCACCACTGATGGCTCGAACTGGAATAACTTTAGGTTACAAAAAAATCTCCTGCACTGCACTTTTGTCTTATGTGGCACAGCAATACTCTGACGCTTCTAATGCTAAAACTTCTAGTACTTCGGTAGAGGGAATGATACCCAGTTATTATGTATGTGACTTCAATGCGAGCTACACATTTGGCAATTATGGAATATTTGCAGGAATTAACAATGTAACCAACAATCTGTATTTCACACGTCGTGCAGCCTCTTATCCTGGACCTGGTATTATCCCTTCCGACGGTCGCAATGTGTATGTGACTGTAAGTGCTAGATTTTAATTCGTGAAATACATGGCTAGTAGTAGAAATCTATGCTGGGATTATTACCTTACTAGTGTTTATAATCATTAGGCGACTTTTAGAAATATCAATAGTTAAAAAAAGGCATCGTTTTTGTTTTTTATATTTTATAAAAGCATATAATTTTGCCAAATTGTAAGTTGATGCGTTAGTTTTGTCATCTTTAATCACCAATGTTTAAAATAGGTATTTTTAAAATTTATTTAACCACATGAAAATAAAACGATCTTGTTTATTGCTTGTATTTTTTGCAATGTTGTCAAGCAACCTAGTACACGGTAGCACTAATGCTGACAAGCCAGGGTACAACATTAAATTAAAAGTAAAAGGATTGTCGCCCAAGGATACTGTTTACTTGGCCTATTATTACGGCGATAACAAATATTTGAAAGATACAGCCATTGTTGAGGCCAACGGAAGCTTTGCATTTACAGGCAAAGAAAACCTACCAGGAGGCTTGTATTTGGTGGTGTTTCCAGGAAAAAGATTTTTTGAAATGGTATGCAAAGAGCAAAATTTTGCACTTGAAACTGACACTACTGACCCGTACAAATTTATGAAAGTAAAGAATTCGGTAGAAAATCAATTGTTTTACGACCACTTAAATTTCCTGCCTAGTCGCCGTGCACAGATAGATTCGCTAAGTAAAGTTTATGAAAAATTAAAAGACCAAAAAGAAGAGCGGGAAGTGGTAAGGCAAAAAATAATTGCTATTGACAAAGAGGTCAAAGATTTTAAATTAAATATCATTAAAACCCATCCTACAACTTTTGTAGCGATGTTGTTCAAGGCCACAGAAGACCCTATTATTCCAGAGAATCCTAATCCAAAAGATTCCTTGTATGGCTACAGATATTATAAAAATCATTATTTCGACAATATAGATTTTGCAAATGAAGATATGTTGCGTACGCCTATTTTTCACGAACGCCTCAAATCATATTTTGACAATATGGTATATCGCCACCCTGATTCTATCAATAAAGCGGCCGATTTTGTGGTGAATAAAGCTAAAGCAAACAAAAAAATATTTCAATACTGCGTGTACTGGATTACCAATACCCACGAGTCCGCCAACTGGATGGGAGCCGATGCTATATTTGTACACATGGTAAAGAAATTTTATACCAAAGACCAAGCATTTTGGCTTGACTCTACACGGTTGAATAAAATTCAAGATAGAGCCAAAGTGCTAGAGCCATTGCTAATAGGCAAAAAAGCACCAAATATGTTTTTGCAAGACACTAGTGCTGCACTGAATTCGGGCAATACCAATAACAAAAAATTCTATCAATTGCACGAAGTGAAAGCTAAATATACCGTGGTGATTTTTTGGGACCCAGAGTGCGGGCATTGCCAAAAAGAAGTGCCTAAGTTGTACAAAGATTTTTACTCAGTGTATAGAAATAAAGGTGTACAGGTTTACTCTATCAACGCTACCCATAGTAAGCTGGACTCTTGGAAAAAGTTTATTAAAGAAAATAAATTGGATTGGATTAACGTACATGATTCTGGACCCTATTACGATTTTTCTAAAACTTACGACATCAACAGTTATCCAGTCATTTATTTGTTAGATGAAAACAAAATCATCAAAGCAAAAAGACTAGGCGTAGAGCAACTCGGTGAAATAATAGATAGCTTAGAAAAAGAAAAATTAGAAGGGAAGAAATAAGGGCAATAATCTAATATTAAGAACACCAAGAATTAAAATTAACCGCCTGTTTAACTCTTGTCTCCATCCATTACTAGATTGTAGCTATTAAGAAATTGAAATATCTTCTAATTCATTCAACATCAAAAAGCAGATTTGTAATGCAAATACAAGCCACTTTGTAAGTTTTTATTAATCGAATATTCTATTCTCAACACGGTATCGTAGTAGGTCACAAAATCTAAGGCCAGGCCATTGCCCCATAAAAATTGATTGGCCAATGCAGCATTGCCTGCTATGCCCGAGTTATCAATAGCTATACCGCCGTCGCTGTAGGCACGAAGGTATATTTGTAAAGGAATATGTTGAAATTGCTTGAGGGGAATGAAGCGGAACGATTTTTCAAAAGATAAAATTCTATTTCTTAAATTGATTTTTGCCAATGAAAAATGCTGCCCATCGATTACATAAAGCTCGTACCCACTTACGTAGTAGGCATTGTAGCCCAATGCTCTCGCATACATATAAGGTTGCTGCCGAGGGGTAGATATTTTTTGTGAAAATGAAAAACTGCTGTACCACTTTTTGCCCAGTGGCTTGTACCAATTAGCATCTAAATAGGCCATCCACATATTTACATCTTCTTTGGTAGTAAGCCCAATTTTAGAAATACTGCCTGCCAAATAATAACCCTTCAAAGGATAGTAAGCAATGTCCCTATGGTCATCAACCCAACTGTACTGTAGGCTTAAAAACTGTTGCTGTGTTTTGCCTGTTAAAAAATAATCAGGGTTAAGTGAAGCTATGGTGTCAGGAATTTGATTGGCATAAAGCCCTAAACTAAGGTAGTGTATTTGGTAAAATTTATTGCGATGAAATAGCGTGGCACTAGTACTGAAACGGTAACGGCCATTGCCCGCAATCTCGGTAAAGATCAAGTAATTGTTTTTTGTTCGGTAGCCCACTTGCCTGTCTATAATGTAAGAAATAGCAGCAGCAAAGCCCAGTTTACGGTGTTTGTCTATATAAGGAATGATGTATTTTGCCTCCGCTTTTTTGTTGAAGCCTCCTTGGAGATACAGTTTCAGCGTTTCGTTGCGACCACGCACATTGTTTTGGGTAAAATCCAATCCATAGTTTACCCTTCCCAAGTCGTGGTTGCGTACCTGCCACCATTCGTTAAAATTTCTATCGGCAAGGTCTAGCACAGGAATAGGGTAGGTGTACCATCGTTCTTTCAAGGCTATAGAAACAGTGTCGTTTTTAAGGGTTACCGCAACGGTAGTAAAAAGTCTTGTGTTAAATATTCTATTTCTATTCTTCAATAGCTCGGCATCGGCAGGAAGTTGTAAACTGTCGCCATCGGCAAAGGAGAGCTCTCGCAACACTATCCAAGGCTTGGTTCTATGCAAACCAGTAATCAATATTTTGTTTATCTTTTGGATACTAACAACCGAATCTTGCAAATTGCTACTGCTGTATGGGTTGCGAGCACATAGGGTTTTATAAAAAAATAATAAACATAGCAAAAAAACGAGGCGTAATATTTTTTTCACTTTGATAATTTTAGGGCAAAGAAGTTTTCAATTTTATTGTGCTCAAATTGCTAATTCTTCGCATTGTTTGGTAAAATATTTTAATTTGCAAGATTGCAATACATCCAATCCCGAAACTAATCAAAATATGGCAAACAGAATTAACAACATTGAAGAATACCATGCAGCTTACAAACATAGCGTTGAAAATCCAGAAGGCTTTTGGGCCGCCCAAGCAGAAGATTTTGTATGGAAAAAAAAGTGGGATAAAGTATTGGATTGGAATTTTCAATCGCCTGATATAAAATGGTACACTGGTGCCGAATTAAACATAACTGAAAATTGCCTAGACCGCCATCTTGCTAGCAAGGGCGACCAAGTAGCTATTATTTGGGAGCCAAATGACCCTAAAGAAAAAGTAGTAAAATTAACTTACAAAGAACTACATGCACAAGTATGCAAATTTGCCAATGTACTACTAAAATACGGCGTAACCAAAGGCGACCGAGTATGTTTGTATATGCCTATGGTACCAGAATTGGCAGTGGCCGTATTGGCATGTGCTAGGGTAGGGGCAGTGCATTCGGTTGTTTTTGCGGGCTTTTCAGCCAGTTCACTTGCCGACCGTATAAACGATGCACAGGCAAAGCTGGTGGTCACCTCTGACGGTGCATACAGAGGAAATAAAGAAATAGAAATTAAAAAAATAGTAGATCAAGCATTGACCCAATGCCCTTGTGTAGAAAATGTAATAGTGAAACGCCGTACTGGTGCAGATATCAGTATGCAGATGGGCAGAGACAGTTGGTGGCATCTAGAAATGAGTGCATCGAGCGATGAACATGAAGCGGTATCGGTAGAGGCTGAGCATCCACTTTTTATTCTTTATACCTCAGGTTCTACTGGGCAACCCAAAGGAGTAGTACATTCTACAGCTGGCTACATGGTGTACACTCATTATTCCTTTGTCAATATTTTTCAATACCAAGAAAAAGAAGTTTACTGGTGTACAGCCGATATAGGCTGGATTACTGGACATTCCTATCTGGTTTACAGCCCTCTGTTGGCAGGTGCAACAACCTTAATGTTTGAAGGAATACCCACCTACCCCGATGCAGGTCGTTTTTGGCAAGTGGTAGATAAGCATCAAGTAAATATATTTTACACTGCACCCACCGCCATTAGGTCGCTAGAGGCATTAGGACTAGATTTTGTGAAACCCTATAAATTAGATTCCCTAAGGGTACTTGGCTCTGTAGGCGAGCCTATCAATGAAGAAGCTTGGAATTGGTACAACATCAATATTGGCAAGGGTCGTTGCCCTATTGTAGATACTTGGTGGCAGACCGAAACTGGCGGCATTTTGATTTCGCCTTTGGCGGGCATTACCAAAACCAAACCTAGTTTTGCAACACTACCATTGCCAGGGGTGCAGCCCATGATAGTAGATCAAGAAGGCAATGAAATTATAGGCAATAATGTAGAAGGCAATTTGTGTATTAAATTTCCTTGGCCATCCATCATTCGCACTACTTACGGCGACCACGAGCGTTGCAAGCAAACCTATTTTAGTACTTATCCCAACCTGTATTTTACTGGCGATGGAGTAAAACGTGACGAAGATGGCTACTACCGCATCATGGGCAGGGTCGATGATGTGATGAATGTTTCGGGCCACCGCATGGGTACTGCCGAAGTAGAAAATGCAATTAACGAACACCTGAACGTAGTAGAATCGGCTGTTGTAGGCTATCCGCACGACATCAAGGGGCAAGGGATATACGCCTATGTTATCTGCGAGCACACGCCAGAAAATGAAGAAACACTAAGAACTGAAATACTAGCTATTGTAACCAAAATCATAGGCCCAATAGCCAAGCCCGACAAAATACAGGTGGTAAGGGGATTGCCTAAAACCCGTTCAGGAAAAATAATGCGTCGTATTTTGAGAAAAATTGCCGAGGGCGATATTGCCAACTTAGGCGATACCTCTACATTGCTAGACCCAGGTGTAGTTGAAGAAATAAAAGCTGGTGCATTGGTAGCCTTGAAAGCCTAACAGGGCAAGGTAAGCGAGTACGAGTAAATATTGCAAGCCACCAAAACTAGGATGGCGACAGAGGAAAAATTGCCAATGCTTTCGCAAATTTAAAATAGGTGCAATAGCCCCAAAAAGTCAACGCTTTTGCACCTGTTTTATTTTTTTTAAAACCGCACCCCAGCCTACTAAATACATGAATATTTAGATTGTGAGCATTTGAAAATTATTCAAATCTTAAACAAGAATGAAAAAACTAACTTTGCGACTTATAAATTAAGAATAATAAACAAACAATGACCGACAATTTAGAATTAGAAAAAACCCTTTGGCAAGCAGCCGATAAGCTTCGCAACAATATGGATGCTGCCGAATACAAACACGTTGTATTGGGTTTGATATTTTTAAAATATATTTCTGACGCTTTTGATGAACTTTATGAGCAATTAAAAGCAACCGAAGCCGAAACAGGTGCAGACCCAGAAGACAAAGACGAATACACAGCCGAACGAGTTTTTTATGTGCCACCACAAGCACGTTGGAAATGGTTACAAGGTAGCGCAAAATTGCCCACCATTGGCAAAGACATTGACGATGCCATGGATGCCATTGAAAAAGACAACCCAACACTAAAAGGCGTATTACCCAAAGACTATGCAAGACCAGCGTTGGACAAACAACGATTGGGAGAATTGATTGATTTAATTGGTTCTATCACACTAAGCAAAGGCAAAGACGGAAAAGGCAAAGACGTTTTGGGTTTTGTGTTTGAATATTTCTTAGGACAGTTTGCAGATGCCGAAGGCAAAAAAGGCGGACAGTTTTACACACCGCAAAGCATTGTAAAAATTTTGGTGGATATGCTT
>JAAFID010000013.1 GCA_013297765.1 Cytophagales bacterium
TTCAGTAAAAGTAAAAGTAGCTGATAAAAAAATTACCCTACCAACTATAACAATAGCTGATGGTGTAACAATTTCTGCTGATATCACTCTACCATAATCTATTCAATATACTGGGCATAAAAAAAACCTCGGCAAGCCGAGGTTTTTTTATGGAGAAAAGAGTGCTATCGAAACCACTTGTTGTCTAGCAATCCATTATTATGCACTTGCTGTATGGCTTTTATTTCTTGGCCGTAGCGGTGTTTTAATAATTCAATTTGGGTGCTATTTAAGGAATCTTTTTTTGACAATTCACTGGTCGAAAATTCAACTTTGTCATCGGGTCGCAGCATGGTTACCCATTCTTTGTGAAACAGCATGGTCGTTTCCGATGCACCATCATACACTATGGCTCTACCGCTGTAGGTACTATCAAATATGCTGTGTCCAAATAAGGAAGGTGATTTTTGAGAAATGTGGAGTATGTCCAACACCGAAGGGGCAATATCTACATGTTGGGTAATTTTAGAATCTACTACATAAGGTTTAATTTGTTTGGGAGCATAAAATAGCAAGGGAACGTGAAAATCATTGTAAAGACTCCAAGGCTGTATTTTCTCTTGCGTATGGTCGGCAGTAAGGATAAACAAAGTATTGTCAAACCACGGTTGCTGGCGGGCTGTTTCAAAAAACATTTTCAAGGAATAATCGGCATATTTGATGGCTCGAATAATGGGAATAGGCCCTGCTGTAAATTGCTTTTCAAACTCTGGCGGAATGGTATAGGGTTGGTGCGAACTGAGCGTAAAAACTGCACTTAAAAATGGTTGCTGCGTTTTACCTAAGTTTTTACACACATATTGCCAATAATGGTGGTCAAATATTCCCCAATTGCCATCGTAGTGGCTATCAGAACCTGTGTATTCATTTCTTCCATAGTAATTTGTGAATCCAGCATTTTTAGAAAACATATCAAAACCCATGGTACCATTGCTGCCGCCGTGATAAAAACTGGTGTGATAGCCTTGTTGCCTCAGCACGTCAGCCAAACCCTCTATATGATTGCTTTGATAGGTAGAGGTAATGTAGCTTTCCACCATCAATGCTGGGATAGAAGCAATGATAGCTGGCAATCCTTCAATAGAAGTACGACCATTCGAAAAGTGATTTTTGAAAAATAATCCTTGTGCAGAAATAGAATCTAAAAATGGGGTATAGCCTTTCCAAGGATTGCCAAAGCCAGTATATTCCGATGAAAAGCTTTCTAAAATAATAATGACAATATTGGGCTTGCCCGAAAATGTGGGCGTGTAGCCGGCACGTTTCCCATACTGCACTTTCATGGCTTGAATACTTTCAGCATCGTCTTTAAAATATTGTAACCGCTTCACTACTGGTAGCTGCGAGGTTTGTATCATTACAAAAGGAGTGTTCAGCACTAGGTTGCCCAAAACATTGGGCTTTTGTACAAATGCCATATTGGGTCGAATAGGTTTTAACTGCAACCCTCCCCTAATGCCTAAAACTATAATGCCGATGAGCAATAAAAATATTCCCCAAGAATACCATGGAGAGCGGGAAAGATACTTATCCTCAGATTTTGTCAATCTTGGATATTTCCATAAAATTAAAAAAAGAAAAAGTAAAGTAATTACCACAATATACCAATAGTGCAGAAAAAGTTGCAGCGACTGCTCTATCACATCGTTCACTATCCCAAACACCTCATAGGTAGTACGCTTGCCTTTAAAGCTGAAATAAGAAGCATCTGCTAGATTGATAAACACAGCAGGGAGATTGGTGATTACAAATAGTATCTTTAGCACGCACTGGTATGTTTTATTAAAAAAAATAGCAATGGGTATTAGAGATAAAAATAAGAACAAACTATTTAGCAACAGTATGGTAGAAACATCAAACCTTATACCCAAAACAAACGATTCGAATAGTGCCACAAAAGAAGCTATAGAAAAGACATCCCAATTAAACGCCAAAAATATACCTCTACAAATGGTATAAATGAATAGCATAAGCCCAATACGAAGTGAGGTAATGAGCAATTGTTGTTTGTACATATTTGCAAATAAAATTTGAAGTTCAGAAAATATTAGAAACTAGTCTATTTTAGGGCTTGTGGCTGGCTTCAAACTGTCTATACCCTCGCTCAATACTGGTGCTTCAAGGGCTACAGAATCTAACCTAAAATGATCTGGGCGGTAGGGGCAGTGCAAGTTTACGGTGTATTTCTTTGGTCGCTTAAACCAACCTTTGGCAATGTTAATGGAAGTATCTTTGTACACGCTTTCAAGAAAAATACCAAAGATGGGCAATGCAGTTTTTGCCCCTTCGCCCAGGGCACTGCTACGAAAATGTATGCTGCGGTCTTCGCCACCTACCCAAGTTCCTGCCACTATGCTACGGGTAAGCCCCATAAACCAACCATCCGAATGGTTGGAAGTAGTGCCAGTTTTACCACCAATCTCATTACCTCTAAAGATATCGTAAGGGTAAAGTGCTTGTGAAGTGCCGCCACGTTCTTCGGTACCACCTTTGAGCATGTGTACCATAGAATAGGCCGTTTGCTCGTTTACAGCATCTCTAGTTTTGGGCACTACTTCGTGAAGAATGTTTCCATTTCGGTCTTCAATTCTAGTGATAAATACTGGCTCTACCCATACCCCACTATTGACAAATGCACTATAGGCTGCAGTCATTTCATAAACCGATACGTCGCTACTGCCTAGGCATACCGATGGCACAGCTTTAAGCGGACTTTCGATACCCATTTTCTTAGCATAGCGAATCACTTCATTAATGCCCACCAGTTGCATGGTACGGGCAGCAATAGTATTGATAGAGCGTGCCATTCCCTTACGCAACGACATAGAGTCGCCAGTAAATACCCAATCAGCATTTTTGGGCGACCAAGTTTTCTTCTCTCCATTTTCTTCATATCGGAAAGTAATGGGCAAATCTGGTAAGGCATAGCATGGGGAATACCCTTTATCAATGGCGGCCGTGTACACAAATGGTTTGAATGCCGAACCTGGCTGACGGCGGCTCTGCTTCACATGGTCGTATTTGAAATATTTATAATTGATACCACCCACCCAAGCCTTGATAGCACCAGTGTATGGGTCCATAGCCATAAATCCTGCTTGCAAAATATATTTGTAATACCGCAGCGAATCCATGCTGCTAAACAAGGTATCTTTCTCACCATCCCACGAAAAAACTTTCATTTTCTTAGGCTTATTCAACAGTATGCGGATAGAGTCGTTGCCCACACCGTACTTGGCAGCGAGCATTTTGTAAGCGTCAGTTTTACGAATTGCTTCTTCAATATAAAGCGGTATTTCTCGCCCATTTTCATACACCCATGGATTTTTGCCTTCCCAGTGCTTATAAAATTTTCTTTGCAAGTTGCTCATGTGATTATTTACTGCATTTTCAGCATGTTCTTGCATGCGAGAATCTATGGTGGTGTATATTTTTAACCCATCGCCATACAAATCTTTATCATGTTCTTTGCACCATTGTAGCAACCACTTGCTTAGCACCCCCCTGAAATAAGTAGCACTACCGTCATTATGGTCTTCTATTTTGAATGTTAATCCTATGGGTTGTTTTGCAAATTGTTCATATTGGTCTTGGGTTATTTTTTTGCTCTCTACCATCAATCGCATCACTACATTGCGTCTTTCTATCGAATTGGTGGGATTAATAATTGGGCTATATGAAGTAGTTGCTTTAAGTAAACCTATCATGGTGGCAGCTTGCGGTACAGTAAGGCTATCGGCAGAGGTATTGAAGTATGTACGTGCCGCAGTTTTGATGCCATAAGAGCCACTACCAAAATCTACCGTGTTTAGGTAAAGCTCAATAATTTCTTTTTTGGTATAGGCTCTTTCTAGTTTTATGGCAGTAATCCATTCTTTGGTTTTGCTTACTAATATTTTTACCCCAGGAATGTAACTCAATATTCCAACGCTAGAATTTTTGCGGGTTTTAAAAAGATTCTTTGCTAACTGTTGGGTAATGGTGCTACTGCCCCGCTGATTGCCTTTTGCAGCATAGTAAAATATAGCAAACACGGCTTTCAAATCTACCCCACTATGCTCTTCAAATCTTAAATCTTCGGTACTCACCAATGCATTGATTACATTGGGCGATATATCTTTGTAGCTTACGGGGCTTCTGTTTTCTCTAAAATATTTTCCAAGCAAAATATTATCTGCGGAATATATCTCAGAGGCCTGTTCGCTTTGTGGGTTTTCTACATTTTCTACATCAGGCAGGGCACCAAATAGCCACAGAAAATTAATATTTACAAAAAAGATGAACAAGAAAAAATTATAGCAAACGCCTGCAAACACTAGCCAGCAACGCTTCTTTATCTCATTAAATTTATGTTGATTTTCTATATTTTGCTCCAATTGAATTTGTCATTTTATTTTTGAATAAGCACCACCGCATGGGCAGCAATTCCCTCTTTACGCCCCACGAAACCCATAAGTTCTGATGTAGTCGCTTTTATTGATATATCCTCTATCGAAATTTTCAACAATGGTGCCAGCACATTTTTCATTTCTGGAATGAATGCATTGATTTTAGGCTCTTGTAGGCATATTGTGCTGTCAATATTATTGATGGTATAGCCTGCCTGTTCTATCATTGCCATTACCTCGGTCAGTAGCAACTTACTATCTACATTTTTATATTTGGGGTCTTTATCAGAAAAATGAAACCCAATGTTTCGCATATTGGCAGCTCCCAGCAAAGCATCGCATATTACGTGAACCAATACGTCGGCATCAGAATGCCCATCGCCACCGTGGGTATGTGGCACTAGTATTCCACCTAGCCAAAAAGGGCGACCTTCTTTTAGGCGATGTACATCGTAGCCTAGGCCTATACGTAGTTTCATGTGGATGTTAATATAAAAAAAGCCATTCATTTCTGAATAGCTTTTTTTAGTTAAAATTAATTTTTAAGCCAAGGCCAATTTAGCATTTACATCTACCAGTTTGTGGGCGATGAGGTACTCGGCAATTTGGATAGCATTGGTGGCAGCACCTTTTCTTAGGTTGTCGGCAACTATCCACATATTTAGCGTTTTTGGTTGCGTTTCGTCACGTCTTAGGCGACCTACCAATACTTCATCTTTTCCATGTGCGTCTTTAGGCATAGGGTATTGAAGGTTTTTTACGTCATCTACCAAAATCAGACCAGATGTATTGGCCAATATTTTCTTTACTTCTTCCAAATCATATTCGTTGGCAAATTCCACATTCACAGATTCTGAATGTCCACCCATTACAGGAATACGCACCGCAGTTGGGCTCACCGTAATAGTATCATCCATCATGATTTTTTTTGTTTCGTGCACCATTTTCATTTCTTCTTTAGTGTAGCCATTTTCCAAAAACACATCTATATGCGGTATCACATTCAAATCTATTTTGTAAGGGTACGCCATAGCTCCATCAATACCATTACGTTCATTCATCATTTGATCTACAGCTTTCTTTCCCGTTCCAGTCACTGATTGGTAGGTAGAAACTACCACTCGTTTGATTTTATATTTCAAGTGAAGTGGGTTTAACGCCAATACCATTTGAATAGTAGAACAATTCGGGTTTGCAATGATTTTATCCTCTTTGGTAAGGGTGTGTGCATTGATTTCAGGCACTACCAGCTTTTTAGTCACATCCATTCGCCATGCGGAAGAATTGTCTATTACGGTAGTACCCACAGCAGCAAATTTAGGTGCTTGCTCTAGCGAAGTGCTACCGCCAGCAGAGAATATTGCTATTTCAGGTTGCATGGCTATTGCAGTGTCTATGCTTACCACCTTAAACTTATTCCCCTTAAAAGTGATTTCTTGCCCTACCGAACGCTCAGAGGCTACTGGAATTAATTCTGTAATGGGAAGATTTCTTTCTTCCAAAACTTTTAGGATTTCACCGCCTACTAGGCCTGTAGCTCCTACAACTGCTAATTTCATATATTTATTTTATTTTAAGGATTACAAATTTAATGTATCGCACATGGGAATCAAAGGTTTTAATTTATTTTTGTAAATACACTTTAACCATCTGTTTTTGAAAACACCACATTATTACTTTTCCTACATTTTATTATTGTTTGGCTTTTACAAGCCTTGCATGCCACTTGCCGCTCAGTCATTAGCAGCAAAAGCAATCGTTATTTCTGAAATATTTCCCGACCCTACGCCTTCTTTGGGGCTGCCCGAAAAAGAATTTGTAGAATTGTACAATGCACAGCCCGACACTGTGCAGCTTGCTCAACTTTCGCTTTGCGATGCCGACAAATGCTACACTTTACCTGCTTACCCATTTCCTCCCAAACATTTTTTGATTGTTTGCAAAACAACCGATGTAGAAACCTTCAAGCCTTATGGCAACACTCTTGGGCTACCTAGCTTCATTTCCTTAAACAACGATGGAGATGAAATTTTCATAAAAAATAATCAAGGATTAATCATCGACAACATCAGCTACACTGCCAGTATGGTAAAGGAAGGAAAATCGCTAGAAATAATTAGTCTTCTGAACCAATGCAACACTGCCTCAAACTATAAACCTACCACTGCCGCACAAGGAGGTACACCAGGAAAAGCAAGCACAGAGCAACAAAATCAGGCGTTGCCAACAAAACCTCAGATACAAAATGTGGAATTGAAAAATGATAGTTTGGCAAAAATATGGATGACAGATGCAGTGGATTCTTCATCTATTATTCAACTGGAAATTTCCCTAGACAATGAAAAAATACTGGCAAAGAAAGTGAGTATTGATAAGACCGACAATAGTATTGAAATTGATTTCTCTAAACCATTTGTCGAAAATTTTTATTATCAATTGCAATTAAAAAATTTAAAAGATTGCTTCGCTCGTACGGTTTTGCAAGACACTACTTTAGTACTCATTTTACCCTCCATTGCCGACTCAATGGATATTGTGATTAATGAAATATTATTCAATCCAAAAGTGGGTGGCGTTGATTTTATTGAGCTACACAATGCAAATAAAGAAAAAATAATAGACCTAAAAAATTGGAGTATTGCCAATTTTCAAAATGGAGCAATCAGCAACAAAAAAATTATTACCACAAAACCACTATTGCTAAAACCTAGCCAAACCCTTGCCATTACTAGCGATACTGTAATTTTAAAAAATAATTATCCCACAACTGGATATTTAATTTCTGCCGATTTACCTTCCTTCAACGACGACAAAGGCACTGCAATACTCACCAATCCACAAGGCAAGATGCAAGACAGGTTGGATTATGATGAAAATATGCACTTTGAAATGTTGAAAAAAACAGAAGGCATTTCCTTAGAACGCATCTATGTTCACTCGGCAACTAATGAGATTCAAAACTGGCACTCAGCAGCCGAGAATAGTGGCTTTGCAACCCCTGGACTTCCTAATTCCCAAGCTAGAGATTTTAAAAATAATATGGAAAACGAATGGAAAGTAGAACCAGTTGCTTTTAATCCATCGGGGGGCAGTAACAAAGATTTCACTACCATACACTATCAATCGTCGCAGTTTGCCAATGCTGTCGCCAGCTTATCGGTCTTTGACGCAGCAGGAAGATTGGTAAAGAATATCGCCAAAAATACTACACTTTCTACCTTAGGTTTTCTTCGTTGGGATGGTACCGATAATGACGGGGGCTTAGTACCTATTGGTCAGTATATCTTGTATATACAAGTTGTGAAGTTAGACGGTACAGTGCAGGAATTAAAAAAACAAGTAGTAGTTACTTCTTTATAGAAAAACAAGATTGGTTTTTACAAGCGAAATTGATATATTGAAATATGAGAGAATTTAAAGAATTTAACGCATTTCAAACATTGGCTGTGTTTGGCATCATATTTAGTGGTATTGTACAAATCATTCTGTATTTTATTGATAAAAATATAGAAACCCTCTGGGCTTTATACCCTACTTGGGTGGCTGTATTCATAGTGGGCAGCCTCATTAAAAAATATGTAAAATATGACGACGATCACTCGCATCAACATTGATTGAGCAGTGAGAATATATTAGCAAAAAATAAATCCAATTTATATTTAGTACCAATGCAATTTCTCGTCGTGTTCTCAAGGCAATTTATCCTTATCATGCTCACCACTATTATGCTAAATAGTGCAGCTACAGCTCAAGAATACCAAGCATTTGAAACTTATAAAAGTCAAATTATTGGCGGTGTAAACCTAAACACCAATGCTGGTTTAATTGGTGGCATCATGATACGCTACTCAAGACATATTGTACGCAACAAATATCATTATTTTGGTTTGGAAGTTACCAATGTAAAACATCCCAAAGAAACTACTGGTGTTACTTCGGCAGGCAACTTATACACCCCCTATAAATTGAATGCTTTTATTCCCATAAGGTTGCAGTATGGGAGAGAGTTTTTAATTTTTCAGCCAGCCGAGGAAGAAGGTGTACAAGTTAATTTGATACTTGCTGGAGGGCTTAGTTTTGGTATTCTCAAGCCATATACCCTAGAATACGATTACAACGGGATAAGCAAAATAGAACAGTTTGACCCAGATTTAAATAATGGCATAATTGGTCGAGGCCCCATTTTAAGTGGTTTTGATAAAGCAAAGATTATTCCTGGCATCAACCTAAAGGCAGCGTTGAGCATTGAATTTGCACAATTTAGAGGCAACGTAACAGGCATAGAAGCCGGATTTTTGTTAGAAACTTATACCTCACAAATAAAAATGATGGCTATTTCAAAAAGTATTGAAGAGCAGCCTGCTACCCAAAACACCTTCACATCTGTTTTTCTAAATATCTTTTTTGGTTTCAGAAATTAATTTGCGGCTTTTCTGATATAGTGCTTATTGTGCTTTTTTCATTCTGCAAACCGAGACAATCTACTTCAAAAACTTACATCAACTGGTACTTATTATATGTTCATCCGTTTAACTTGCTAGAAGAAAAAAAATCTATTGCTTATTTATCAATGTAAGCAAAAAATTAAAACAGATCATTTTCTAAAAATTAAAACTCAAGATAAAATGAAAAAAATCATATATCTATCACTCCTATTGGCCTTCATATCCGTAGGAAATATAGTAGCACAAACAAGTGCTAGCAATCATGAACATGAAACTGAACCTCCAGAACCGAAAGAAGAAATACGGATGGAAAAGAAACATGCTAAAATTCACGAACGCAAAGTGCAAAGAGAAAAGTTAAGACATGCAAAACACAATTTAAAAATGGAAAGATATAGGCAAAAACATACTCCAGCAATTACATCTGGTGCAGTAGGCTACGATGGTGTGGCACATAAAAGACGAAGAAAATAACAAATAGCTTTTCCATGATTACAAAAAAAACGGCAACAGCGATGTTGCCGTTTTTTTTTGTAAATGAGAATTTAAAAATTCCCCTACTACACCTAGCCATTTTTAATCTCCAAATATATGTTTAAACATATATTTGGAGATTAAAAAATATTTTACATTCTTTACAAAAGAATATTTATTCTTGCAAAAATCATATTTCAACTTTCTAAACTTATTATCCTACCTATTTCGTATATGAAAATTAAATTCTCTAAAATCATAACTACTACAGCAGGGTGTGGCTTACTATTAGCCATGTGTGCCGCTGTATTGAAAGACGATGGCATAGCAGGTCGAACTGGTGCTCCTGGTGAAACAAACTGTACCAATTGCCACAAAGCCGCAGTGAATTCTGGCGGCGGCTCTATTTCAATAAGTTCAAATATCCCTAAAGATGGATATAAACCAAATATAGTTTATAAAATGACTGTGACTATCTCACAAACAGGAGTTTCACTATTTGGCTTAGGTGTCGAGGCGTTAAATGACAACAATAGCAATGCTGGCACACTCATCGTAACTAATTCGGGAGAAACAAAACTGCTTACCTCGGCAGGTAAAACCAATGTAGTACATCAATTGAACGGCGGCCAAGTATCTACCCCTGGGGCAAAAACATTTACCTTTGACTGGAAAGCACCAGCAACAGATATAGGCAACGTAACATTTTATGCCGCAGGATTAGCGGCTAATGGAGATACCAAGGACGATGCTGGCGATAAAACATATACAACAAAATTCACTGTATCTGCTGCTTCTGTCGCTAGTGTATTGGAAAACAAAGAAATATCTGTTACCAATTTAGCTCTATTTCCTAATCCCTCGCAAGACAATGTAAATTTGAGATATGAATTAAAAAAAGATGGATTAGTAACCATAGAATTATATAACGCTAATGGAGATTTATTAAATACGCTTTTCTCAGATATTAAAAATGCAGGCTCATACACAGAAAATTATAATCTTAAAGCGAACTATGCATCTGGAATATATTTTATCAAAATAAAAACTGACAATCAAATTACTGGTCACACCCTAATTCTTGAATAAAAATTACTTAGGCATTTCTAATCTTAAAAAATTATAGGTTAGAAATGCTACTATTTTTGCCTTCAATTTAAAGCAACTTATAAAATGGTTTTATGAATATTAAAATAATACTGATGATTTTACTAGCTATGGCAATGACTTATTGTACTTTCAACAAGTACGACGACTTGCACCCGAAGCAAAGTATAAATTGCGATACAAGTATAGTGATATCGTATGCCAAAACAATAGCTCCACTGATGGAAAAACATTGCAATAATTGTCACAATGTAAATGATGCCGCCACTATCGGAGGCGGTACTTTCTTAGACAACTACGACGATGTCGCAAATAACATCGAAGATGTGTTGAAAAGTATTTCTGGGAAAAACTATAAAATGCCTAAAAATGGCCCCAAGCTAGACACTTGTGACATATATGCTATTCAAAAATGGATGAACAAAAAAATGCCATTATAAAATTATATTTAATCATTCTTATGCAGAAAAATAATATTGCGTTAATCATTGGCTTTTGTTTATCTACACTACAAGTAACAGCACAAGACGACTTACTAGAGTCTCTTAATAATGAGCAATCAAAAAAGAAAAGTCTCACCATTGCATCGTTCAAAGGTACTAGGCTTATCAATTCTCCCACACTTGAGGTTGTAGGTCGCAGAGCACTTGATTTTCGCATTGCACATCGTTTTGGACCATTCAACAGTGGATATCAAAATTTTTGGGGAATAGACGGGCCTGCAACCATAAAACTCTCTTTTGAATATAGTTTTGATGGTAGATTTATGTTTGGCATAGGCAGAAGCTCGGCTCAAAAACTTTATGATGGATTTTTGAAGTATCGTTTATTGAGACAAACGACAAAAAACGAAATGCCTATTAGCGTTACTTTATATGCCTCTGCAAATATTAACGGTCAAAAGCAAGAATCGCTTCCCTACTACCATAATTTTACAGGCAGAATGTCTTATGCCTATCAAATCATTATAGGTAGAAAATTCAACGAACACCTAACACTTCAGGTAAGCCCAACAATTATTCATTACAACTTGGTAGAAAAATCTACAGATAAAAATACCACTATGGCAGTAATAGGTGCAGGAAGATTAAAATTCACAAGAAGTATGGCACTTACTTTTGAATATGGTATGAGGCTGAAAGGAATGACCAATGATTTCTCTAGTTATTTCAACACCGCTAGTTTGGGCATAGATATAGAAACTGGCGGACATATATTTCAAATGTTTGTAACCAACTCAACAGGAATGAACGAGGTACAATACATCCCCTATACCAATACCTCTTGGAAAGATGGGGGTATAAGGCTTGGCTTTAATGTTTCTAGAGTATTTGCAATTGGAAATAGAAAAAAATAATGAAAATGATATATAAAACTACACTTACTCTTTTATTGGCCTCTTCACTTTCGCTCAACTATTTGATAGGTCAGGTGGTAAAAAGCGAATCGGCATCGGTCAATTTTTTATCCAAAACACCCTTGGAAGATATTGATGCCACTAGCAAAGAAGTAGTATCCGTTATCAATACCGAGAAAAATCAGATTGCCTTTTCCATTCCCAACAAAAGTTTCAAATTTGATAATTCATTGATGGAAGAGCATTTCAATGAAAAATATATGGAGAGTGAAAAATTTCCCAATTCTACTTTCTCTGGAACAATAAATGACGAAATAGATTATAAGCAAGACACTGATAAAAAGATTACTGTAACAGGAAAATTAAAAATTCACGGGGTAGAAAAAGTAGTCACTCTACCAGGATTTATAAGAATTGCCAACGGGAAATTAAATGTTCAAACCCAATTCATGGTAAAAACTGCCGATTATAAAATAGACATTCCTACACTAGTATTTGAAAAAATAGCCCAAGAAATAAAAGTTACAGTAAGTGGGATTTATCCTTTAAAATAAATTAGCGACTAAATCATTAATATTCAAATACTCCATTTACACTTTTTATGGTCAATCGCTTAGTTTCACAGGCTTCTACCCTACCAATTATTTGTGCTGATACCCCGAAAGAGTTAGCAATTTGAATTAAATCAGTGGCATATTTTCCATCAATATATATTTCCAATCGATGCCCCATATTAAACACCTTGTACATTTCTTGCCAGTCTGTTTGACTTTGCTCATGAATGATACGGAATAATGGAGGAATTTCGAATAAATTATCCTTTATCACGTGCAACTTTTCTATAAAGTGCAATACTTTGGTTTGTGCCCCTCCGCTGCAATGTACTACTCCACCTATTAGGCTTCTATACTCTTTCAATATTACCTGCATAATGGGTGCATAAGTGCGGGTAGGCGATAGCACCAGCTTTCCCATATCTATTTCAGGCTTGTAAGGGCATGTATCGGTAAGGCTATATTTGCCCGAATAAACCAATTCTGTAGGTACGCTAGGGTCGTAGCTTTCTGGATATGTACCAGATAATTGATGGTTAAACACATCATGCCTAGCCGAGGTAAGACCATTGCTACCCATTCCACCATTGTAAGATTGCTCGTATGTAGCCTGGCCATAAGACGCAAAACCAACGATAACGTGACCTGCAGCAATTTTTTCATTGGTAATCACTTCACTTCTTTTCATACGGGCGGCAACGGTGCTATCTACAATAATGGTACGCACCAAATCGCCGACATCAGCTGTTTCGCCTCCTGTACTGTATATTTGCATACCGTGATCTCTCAGCATTTGCAATACTTCTTCTGTACCGTTAATTATTGCTGAAATTACCTCGCCAGGAACTAATCTTTTATTGCGTCCTATGGTAGATGATAGCAAAATATTATCGGTACAGCCCACACACAGCAAATCATCGGTATTCATAATAACAGCATCTTGAGCTATGCCTCGCCATACAGACATATCACCTGTTTCTTTCCAGTAAAGATAAGCCAACGAAGATTTTGTACCCGCCCCATCGGCGTGCATAATGTTGCAATAATCTTTATCTCCACCCAATACATCGGGTGTTATTTTGCAAAAAGCAGTTGAAAAAATTCCTTTGTCTATATTTTTGATGGCTTGATGTACATCTTCTTTAGAGGCCGATACGCCACGTTGTTGGTATCTTTCTGACATATTATTCAAGGGAGATAGAGGTTGTAAAGTTAAAAAAGAATTAATGTATTGAATAGTTTATTTCCTAATTCAACCCTAGTTTTTTAGCAACAAAAAAGCCATCAAAATTGATGGCCTTTTATGCTCCCCCTCTTGGGCTTGAACCAAGGACCCCATGATTAACAGTCATGTGCTCTAACCAGCTGAGCTAAGGAGGAATGTTTATTGCTAAACGGAGTGCAAAAATAGTTTAAGATTTTCAAAAAGCAAACTTTATTTCCCACTTTTTTAAAAATATTTTTTACACTCAATATTAAAAAATATAATCCAGTACATATCAATCAAAAAAAGATACTTTTTGACTCGTAATTTAAAAAAAACATAATGACATTATAATTTTAAATTCAACTAATTAAAATACATTTATTTGCAAAAAATAAATAAATTAAAGAAAATAACAAACGACATAATGGCTTGTTTGCTTACCAAAAATTGAATTGGCACAAATTTTACTAAATAGCAGGTACAAATTAAAAATTCTTCAACAAAACTTAGAAAAAATTATGACACTCGTAGCCTCAAACCCAAAATTGTACAAAGATTTTGTACCTACATCATTTGCGGAATTAGTAGAGAATTTCTTCAAAGAAAATTCAGAAACCAAAACTACTTCTAATTCTGTTTTAAACTTTGTACCCAAAGTGGACATTGCCGAAACCGAAAAGCAATATGAAATAAGTTTACAAATTGCTGGCATTGACAAAGAAGACATTAAAATAGATTTTCAAGATGGAAAACTTACCATCTCTGGAGAAAGAAAATTTGAGAAAAAAGAAGAGGGCAAAAAATTTCATAAAATAGAAACTCAATACGGCTCCTTTCACCGGTCTTTTGTATTGCCTGAGCATACCAACCATGAAGCCATTGAGGCGACATTCAACAATGGTATCCTAAACATTGTTGTA
Organism: Cytophagales bacterium; assembly: GCA_013297765.1. GTDB lineage: Bacteria > Bacteroidota > Bacteroidia > Cytophagales > Cytophagaceae > REBA01. The sequence continues at coordinate 14,492 of JAAFID010000013.1, forward strand.
CCAAAAGACGAGAAGAAAGTAACTAAAGCCACAATTGCAATTAAATAACCAAAGAAGTCGTGGCAAGAAAATTGCCACGACTTCAAATATCACAAGAGCAAATTCGTTTACAAGGAAATCTTCTAAAAAAACATTCCACCTTAAACAATTCTAAATATGACCAACACAAAGCAATTTTTATCTGTAGTAGCGGCATCAATATTGGGAGGAACAGCTACTTTATTTGGTTACAAAACATTTATAGAACAACCCAATCTACAATCATTCAATCAAAATCAGCCTGCTTATTTTACCAAATTTGAGTACGATACCGCAAAGTCGGTAGTACCCGAAGGACTCAATTTTATTCATGCTTCTGATATTGTGAGGCCCAGTGTGGTACACATTCGTACTTATTACGAAAATACAACTGCTTCGTCACAAGGCACTCCATTTGATGAGATGCTTAAAGAATTTTATGGCGATCGTATGCCTCAAGACCGCAATCACCGTGGTGGTGGTGCCCCCCAAGAAGCTTCGGGTTCAGGAGTTATACTATCTAATGATGGATATATTGCAACCAACAACCACGTGATAGACAAAGCCGACAAAATAGAAGTGGTGCTGAATGACAAGCGAAGCTACATCGCTAAATTAATTGGCACTGACCCTACCACAGATTTGGCATTATTAAAAATAGAAGAAAAAGGATTGCCTTTTGTAAAATATGGTAGTTCAGATAATTTGAGAGTAGGCGAATGGGTGCTGGCCGTAGGAAATCCTTTTAACCTTAACTCTACCGTTACAGCGGGTATAGTAAGTGCCAAAGGTAGAAATATCAACATATTGCGTGACAAAGATAATATGGCAATTGAGTCCTTTATACAAACTGATGCCGTAGTAAACCCAGGTAATAGTGGGGGTGCATTGGTAAATCTTAGAGGAGAATTAATTGGTATCAATACCGCCATAGCCAGCCCTACAGGCTCATACACTGGTTACTCATTTGCAGTACCAGTTACGTTGGTAGAGAAAGTAATGGAAGATTTGCTAAAACATGGCCAAGTGCAGCGTGCATTGTTAGGAATATCCATTATAGACCTCAATGCTGCGATGGCCAAGGAAAAAGGTATTAAAGATTTTGTTCATGGTATTTACGTGGGCGGTGTAAATGTAGGTAGTGCTGCGGCTGCGGCGGGACTTAAAGAAGGCGACGTAATCACTCATGTAAATGGTTTTCCCGTCAATTCGGCTTCAGAGCTACAAGAAATAGTTGCTAGAAATCGCCCTGGTGACAAAGTAAAAATAAAATATACCCGAGGCGAAAAAGTAAATGAAGTAGATGCTATATTAAAAAATAAGAGTGGTAATACTGATGTGGTAAAAAGAGAAGATAATGCGGTAAAATCGATTTTGGGTGCAGAATTTATTGCTCCTAGTAAAAAAGATTTGGCAAAATTAAAAATTGATGGAGGAGCTATGGTACAACAAATTGGTGCTGGTAAAATGCGTGAAGCAGGCGTACCCAATGGTTTTATCATTACCTCTATCGACAAAATCAAAATAGATTCTCCCATTCAGGCACAAGAATTGCTATCAAAAGATAGCAAAGAAGGCCATTTAATAGAAGGATACACCTTGAACGGTGAACATCGCTTTTATGGAATAGGATGGTAATAGTTGTTTAGTTGTGAATGTTGCCTGTCTGCACGTAAGTGTAGGCAGGTTTTTTTATTTATATTCACATATAATTTCCATTTCCCTATTTCTATGAGCAATTTCACAGACACAAAATCTATCTTCAAGCAATTATTTATTAAAGATATAAATTCCAGCTGTAGCACTGGGCGTATTTTTGCAGCTATTGATAAAAAAGAAATCTACCAAGTAATATCTCCTATTGATGGCGAAAAGCTGGCATCAGTCAATTGGGTTTCTTTAAAAAATTATGATAAAGTGATTGCGACCGCACAAGAAGGTTTTCTTTTTTGGCGTACCCTTCCTGCACCTGCACGTGGCGAGGTGGTAAGGCAAATTGGTAATGCACTTCGTGAAAATAAACACGCTTTAGGGGCATTGGTTTCTTACGAATGTGGCAAAATATTGCAAGAAGGGCTGGGCGAAGTACAGGAAATGATTGACATCTGCGATTTTGCAGTAGGGCTGTCACGACAATTGCACGGTAATACCATGCACTCTGAGCGTCCAGCACATCGTATGTATGATCAATATCATCCGTTGGGAATAGTAGGTATTATTTCTGCATTTAATTTTCCAGTGGCAGTATGGGCATGGAATGCCATGATAGCAGCCGTATGTGGCAATGTAAGCGTATGGAAACCATCAGAAAAAACACCACTGACTGCAATTGCTTGCCAGCAAATTATCCAAAAAGTATTGGAAGCAAACAATGTTCCTGAGGGGGTTTTTAGCTACGTGATAGGCAACGCCAACATTGGTGCAGCTATGGCCAATGACCATCGTGTTGCTTTAGTTTCTGCCACAGGCTCTACACTTATGGGCAAGAAAGTAGGTGCTGCGGTAATGGCTAGGCTAGGGAAATCATTATTAGAATTAGGCGGCAATAATGCCATCATCATTACTCCATCTGCAAACTTAGATTTGGCCATTAGAGCGGTAGTATTTGGGGCTGTGGGCACTTGCGGGCAACGATGCACCACCACCAGAAGATTAATAGTACATGAATCAATGTATAAACAGGTAAAAGAAAAATTGATCAAAATCTATGAAAAGCTGCCCATAGGAAATCCGCTAGAAAAAAATACGCTAGTTGGTCCTATGATTGATATTGCAGCAGTAAACCAATTTTTAAATGCACTTAAAGCAGTTGCAAAAGAGGGGGGCAAAATAGCCATAGGCGGCAAGGTTTTAGCAGGCAAAAAATACAAGGGCGGAAACTATGTAAGCCCAGCCATAGTAGAGGCAGAGAATCACTACGCAACCGTTCAGGCAGAAACATTTGCTCCTATTTTATATTTGATAAAATACAAAGGCAATATTTTAGAAGCTATAAAACTTCAAAACGATGTAAAGCAAGGATTGTCATCAGCCATATTTTCAAATGATATTATAGAAACAGAAACATTTCTCTCCCATCTAGGCTCTGATTGTGGGATAGCCAATGTAAATATAGGCACATCTGGTGCTGAAATAGGTGGTGCCTTCGGTGGTGAAAAAGAAACAGGCGGTGGCCGAGAATCAGGCTCCGATGCCTGGAAAGCCTACATGCGAAGACAAACAAATACCATTAATTACAGCCCCAATTTGCCATTAGCACAGGGGATTCAGTTTGATATTTGATAATTTATAACTTGCAATTCATAACTCGTTACTCAAAAAATATCATTAGAATTGCTTGCCAAACTAGAATTTAATACATTAATTGAACAAGACATACAAATTGAAATATAATATGAGACAGGTAACCGTATATACCACTAATAAGGAATACAGCCATTTTGTGGAATTAGCTAAAAACCTGCATTATGTTAAAAAAATTGAAACAGATGACGAGCCTACTAAAGAAGAGATTTTAAACAATATTAAAAGAGGTTTTGAGGAACTTAAATTAATAAAAAAAGGAAAATTAAAAACCACTTCCTTAAATGATTTTTTGAATGAGCTATAAAATCGAACTTACGGACAATTTTAAAAAGGAAGCAAAAAATCTAATTAAAAAATATGCTTCGCTTCGTAAGGAAATTCAAATACTTGGCAAAGAGCTTGCACAAAAGCCAAATATAGGTACGCCTTTAGGTAATGATGTTTATAAAATACGCCTAGCCATTGCTTCTAAAAACAAAGCAAAGTCAGGAGGAGCGAGAGTAATAACTTTTGTAAAAATTATAGACGAAACCGTATTCTTATTATCGATCTACAATAAAGGGGAAATAGATACAATTTCTGACAAACAAATTGAAGAAATTTTAAAAGAGTATTTATAGAAACATATATTTTACATTGATTATCAAATGCTTATTTACAATAAAATAGATGTAAATGATTTATAAGACATCATTTGCGAAAAAAATAAAAACTCAAAATCAACATTCAACAGATTTTATTAGGCATAAAAAAACCCTCCGATTTGGAGGGTTTTTTTATATATTGTTTTTTTTAATATTATTTTTGAACTTTTACACTAATAGTAACACTACCATTAGTTTTAGTAGCATCTGATCCAGCAGTTAGTGCAGTGACATTAATTAATCCTTTCTTTCCAGCAGCATTTACGAATTCATAAGTTCCATTGGTTGCAACAGTAACTTTTTGAGAAGTAGATGCAGAAATTGCAGCCAATTGGGCATCTGTTACAGTAGCAAAATTAAGTGAACTAGATTTAAAATAAGTCATAGATCCACCAGTACCAGTTGTTAATGTTTCAGTTGATCTTTGGGCAGATGATAAAAGAGTTGGTACTGTAGTAGTAGCACCTATTTCAGCAAAAGTAATATCTACTATATTTTTATCTGCTAATCCATTGAATTGTGTGCCAGAATAAACTGTACCTGTAGAAGAAGCAAAATATGCACCAGCTGCATTAGTTTGTGCACCTAGTAATTTTGCAGTATAGCTATTATAAGTCATTGCTGCACCAGCAGGATTTAAAGTAATAGTTACTGAAGAAGTTGCTCCTTTAGAATCTGTTACTTTTAAATCATAAAATACTTCAGAACCAGTTGATGTAACCACAATTGCACCAGCATCAGATGTAGATGAAGTAAATTTAGAAGTTTTAGGAAATCCAGTAACTGGCTTTGTACTTGACCCAATTCTTTCGGTTACTTCGATTTTGTCTATATTTTCTCCTGTAGTTACACTATAAGTAATTGTAGCAGATTCACCTGATGCAACAGTTGCAGATTTCACACCACTTGTGCCAATGTATGCCGTAATTGACGGAGCTGGCTTTGGATCCTCTTTTTTATCCCCGCAAGAAGACAACATAGATACCACGGCAACCGCAGCAACACTAAATAAAAACGATAATCTTTTCATAATTTTTTTGATTAATTGATTGTTTGAAATAAAATTGTTATTGGTTTGTTATTAGAATTTAAAAGGCAAATATAAGCTAAATATTTTTATCTACATATTATTGTAATATTAAATAATGATTGCCTTTCAGTTTTATGAGATAATTAAATAATGATGCCAGCAAAAGGATGAACAAAATTAAAAATCTGTCAAATCAGTTGCTAAATCTTAATTGATAGTTCTAATTGGCCGCCAAAACCAATCTCGACAATTTTTTTTAGAGTGGAAATTCGTACTTCTTTTATGTTATTTTCTATTCTAGAAATATAAGATTTGGTAGTACCACATTTATCAGCAAGCTGTTGCTGTGTTAGGCCTTTCTGTAAACGAGCCTCATGAATCATAGCACCCATCTTAAAATCTTTATACCCCTCTTCAAATGAATCACGTTGAGAAGTTCCTCTAACTCCAAAGTGTTCATCAATTACTTGAGCAAGTGATTTAATACTATTTTTTGTTTTCATAATAATCTTTCATTATTGAAATGGCTTTATTAATTTCCTTCTTAGGTGTTTTTTGAGTTTTCTTTTGAAAACCATTGGCAAGTACAACTAGATTACCTTCGTCAAAGAAACAAAATATTCTAAAGATATCATTGCCAAATTGAATCCGTATTTCATATAACCCATTAGTTCCTTCAATGTATTTTAAATAGCTTTCAGGAACTTGCTTTATCTCTTCTATTAATAAGAAAGTCCATACAATTTTTTCCTTTATCTTTTGCGACAGGCTACATAGAAATTTATCAAAGTGATTCTCATAAGTAATTATCGTTCGAAATTTCTTCATCACAATTTACTTATCAAATATAATAAAGTTGCATTAAAGTACAATTTTGTAGTCAAAAAACATAGTATTTCTACTCCTATACAACCCTAGGCCTCTCCCATCGTTCCACCAAAGTTGAATGGATAAGGTGGCATTTCTTGGGTATGTTTTATACCGCCAAAGGTTTCTTCGTACCTACGTATATTATCGCTCAATGCCCCTAGTAATCTTTTGGCATGTTCGGGCGTAATCACTATGCGAGATTTAACTTTAGCTTTGGGAACACCTGGCATCAGGCGAATAAAGTCTATTACAAATTCGCTATTGGAATGGGCAATCATTGCTAAATTGGAATAAATTCCTTCGGCAACTTCTTCCGACAGTTCAATGTTTATTTGGTTTCCTTGATCTTGAACTTCTTCTGGTACTGGTGGTATATTTTTATCAGCCATAACTTTAAGATTTTTGGTTAAAAAAAAAGGCCGAAAACGAATCGCTTTCGGCCTTTTCACAATATTTAAACTATTTTTCTTGCAACTCACCTTTTTTAGAGGCTGCAAATGCTTCTTTAGAGCTTACCAAGGTGTCGTACTCTTCTTTCGAGGCTACTACCATGCCGTTGTACTGTCTGATACCAGTTCCCGCAGGAATCAAGTGACCTACAATTACGTTTTCTTTTAAGCCTAATAGGTAATCTACTTTTCCTCTGATAGATGCCTCGCTTAAAACTTTGGTTGTTTCTTGGAACGATGCTGCAGAGAAGAAACTTTCTGTACCTAACGATGCTTGGGTAATTCCTTGTAGAATCGCAGTAGAAACAGCAGGTTCAGCATCTCGCACTTCTACCAATTTCAAATCTCTTCTTCTCAAGCTTGAGTTTTCATCTCTCAATTTTCTTGAAGATACTATTTGACCAGGTTTAAAGTTTTCAGAAGCACCAGCATCTGTAACTACTTTTTTATCCATAATAGCATCATTTTCTTTTCTGAAAGTGAGCTTGTTTACAGCTTGATTTTGCAAGAAATTGGTATCACCCGCTTCGATGATTTGAACTTTTTGCATCATCTGCCTTACAATGGCCTCAATGTGTTTATCATTGATTTTCACACCTTGCAAACGGTAAACTTCTTGAATTTCATTTACCAAATATTCCTGCACAGCTGTCGGCCCTTTGATAGAAAGAATATCGTTAGGCGTAATAGCACCATCTGACAATGGGAAACCAGCTCTCACGAAATCGTTATCTTGTACCAAAATGTGTTTAGACAATGGCACCATATAACGTTTGCGTACACCATCTCTCGATTCTACATATATCTCTCTATTTCCTCTTTTTACACCACCATAAGTTACTACGCCATCTATCTCACTTACTACAGCAGGGTTTGATGGGTTTCTTGCTTCAAATAATTCAGTAACACGAGGCAAACCTCCAGTAATATCTCTAGTTTTACCTACAGCTCTTGGAATTTTTACTAATATCTGCCCAGCAGTTACTGCTTGCTTGGCATCAACTGCTAAGTGAGCTCCTACAGGAATATTATATCCTTTTGGTTCGCCTTTCTTTGGTTGAATAATGATGGCCGGATTTTTAGTTTTATCTTTTGTGTCAATAATTACTTTTTCTCTGTGACCAGTTTGCTCATCAGATTCTTCACGGAAAGTAATGCCTTCTTCAATAGCATCGTATTCTACAATACCATCAAATTCAGACAAAATTACCGCATTATAAGGATCCCAAAAGCAAATATCATCACCTTTTTTCACCTTTTGTCCGTCTTTCACTTTCAAGAAAGCACCATAGGGAACGTGGTTAGCAATAAATATTCTTTTTGATTCAGCGTCAATAATTCTTACCTCACCTGAACGACCCATTACTACGGTCACTTTTTCACCTTCCGAATTGGTAGTTACTATTGTTTTTACTTCGTCAAATGATATTTCTCCATCAAATTTAGCTTTTATAGTTGCATCTACTGCAATGTTGGATGCGGTACCACCTACGTGGAAAGTACGAAGTGTAAGCTGTGTACCAGGTTCACCAATGGATTGAGCAGCAATGACACCTACTGCCTCGCCCAATTGTACCATTTTCCCAGAGGCAAGATTTCTACCATAACATTTTGCACACACCCCTCTTTTAGATTCGCAGGTCAATACCGATCTTATTTCTACAGATTCAATACTAGTTGCGTCTAATTTTTTATTCAGTTCTTCCGTTATTTCTTGACCTGCTTCAATGATAAGTTCATTGGTAATAGGGTCATAAACATCATGTACAGTAACCCTACCTAATATCCTTTCAGACAAAGGTTCTACGATATCTTCATTGTCTTTCAATGCAGAAACTGTAATACCTCTAAGTGTACCACAATCTGTTTCATTAATCAAAACATCTTGAGCCACATCCACCAAACGACGAGTTAAGTAACCAGCATCGGCAGTTTTTAAAGCTGTATCTGCAAGACCTTTACGTGCACCGTGGGTAGAGATAAAGTACTCCAAAACGTCCAAACCTTCTTTAAAGTTAGAAAGAATAGGATTTTCAATAATCTCACCAACAGATCCTTGTAAATTTTTCTGTGGTTTAGCCATCAAACCTCTCATTCCACCAAGTTGGCGTATCTGCTCTCTAGAACCTCTAGCTCCAGAGTGCATCATCATATAAATGGAGTTGAAGCCTTGGTTGTCATTTTCCAACTGTTTCATTAACGTTTCAGTAATCAATGAATTGACCCTTGTCCAAATATCAATTACTTGATTGTAACGCTCGTTGTCTGTAATTAACCCCATGAGGTAATTATTCCAAACACCGTCAACATCTATTTTTGCTTGATTGACCAATCCCATTTTATCGGCTGGTACCATTACATCATTCAATCCAATAGATAACCCTCCTTTAAATGCAGATTGAAAACCAAGAGTTTTTATATCGTCTAAAAATTTCGCAGTTCTTGCCATGCCAGAAACTTTAAATATCATAGCAATAATCTGCTGCAATTTTTTCTTGGTAAGCAATTCATTTACATAACCTACTTCTTCTGGAACGTGCAAATTAAATAAAACCCTACCAGCAACAGTTTCTACAATTTGAGTCTCTAAAGTGCCTTGTTCATTTCTCACTTTAGTTCTCACTTTTATTATTGCATGTTGCGAAAGTTTTCTTTCATTGAATGCAATGATAACTTCTTCAAAATTGTAGAAAATTTTACCTTCGCCCAATACAGGTTGCTCGGGAGTTCCTTTTCTACCTTTGGTCACATAATACAAACCCAAAACCATGTCTTGAGATGGTACAGTAATAGGTGCACCATTTGCAGGGTTCAAAATGTTATGCGAGGCCAACATCAACAAAGATGCTTCCAATATTGCTTCATGACCTAGTGGTACGTGTACTGCCATTTGGTCACCGTCAAAGTCGGCATTGAATGCAGTACACACTAAAGGATGTAACTGTATGGCTTTGCCTTCAATCAATTTCGGCTGAAATGCCTGAATACCTAGTCTGTGCAATGTTGGTGCACGGTTCAACATTACAGGGTGACCTTTCAACACATTTTCCAAAATATCCCATATTACGGGATCTTTTCTATCTACAATTTTCTTTGCAGATTTTACTGTTTTTACAATTCCTCTTTCAATCAGTTTCCTGATGACAAAAGGTTTGAAAAGTTCAGCTGCCATGTCTTTTGGCAATCCGCATTCGTGTAGTTTCAATTCAGGTCCTACAACAATTACCGAACGACCAGAATAATCAACCCTTTTACCCAACAAGTTTTGGCGGAAACGCCCTTGTTTACCTTTCAGCATGTCGCTAAGAGATTTCAACGCTCTGTTACCTTCAGCTCTTACTGCATTAACTTTTCTTGAGTTGTCAAACAACGAATCGACAGCTTCTTGAAGCATACGTTTCTCGTTTCTCAAAATTACCTCTGGAGCTTTGATTTCGATAAGGCGTTTCAAACGATTATTTCTAATAATCACCCTTCTGTACAAATCGTTCAAATCTGATGTTGCGAAACGACCACCATCCAATGGTACCAATGGACGCAATTCAGGAGGAATAACAGGAACCATGCGGATAATCATCCATTCTGGTCTGTTCTCAATTCTCGTTTGAGCATCTCTGAAAGCTTCAACAACTTTTAGTCTTTTAAGTGCTTCTGCTTTTCTTTGTTGTGAAGTATCGTTAGCCGCAGCGTGACGCAAACTATAAGATAAGTCATCTAATTTGGTTCTTGAAAGCAACATTTCCAAAGAATCAGCTCCCATTTTAGCGATGAACTTATTAGGGTCAGCATCATCCAAAAGTTGATTTTCTCTTGGCAATTTGTCAATAATGTCCAAATATTCATCTTCTGTAAGGAAGTCTAAATAATTAACACCATCATCACCTTTTACACCAGCCTGTATTACTACATATCTCTCGTAGTAAATAATTTGATCCAATTTTTTAGTTGGCAAGCCCAGTAAATAACCTATTTTATTAGGCAATGAACGGAAATACCAAATATGAGCAATAGGAACTACCAATTCGATATGTCCCATACGCTCTCTACGAACTTTTTTCTCGGTTACTTCTACACCGCAACGATCGCAGATAATTCCTTTATATCTTATTCTTTTATATTTTCCACAATGACATTCCCAATCTTTTACAGGACCGAAAATACGCTCACAAAACAAACCGCCCATTTCTGGTTTGTAAGTTCTGTAATTGATAGTTTCTGGTTGAGTTACCTCTCCATGAGAACTCTCCAAAATAGATTCTGGAGATGCCAAACTGATCGTAACTTTGGTAAAGTCTTGGTTAATTTTCTTGTTTTTTCTGAAACCCATTTCTTTTTATTTTTATGGTTGAATGCACTTGGGTGCATAACTATTTATAAAAACCAATTGATGCAGTGAAAAATCACTGCATCAATGTTACTTAATTATTACTCTAAGGTTATTTCTAAAGCCAATCCTCTTAATTCATGGATCAATACATTGAATGATTCTGGCACATTTGGTTTAGGCATATTTTCACCTTTAACAATGGCTTCGTAAGCTTTCGCCCTACCTACCACGTCATCAGATTTAACAGTAAGAATCTCTTGCAACACGTTTGCTGCTCCAAAAGCTTCAATTGCCCAAACTTCCATCTCTCCAAATCGTTGACCACCAAACTGGGCTTTACCACCTAATGGCTGCTGTGTAATTAATGAATATGGTCCAATAGAACGTGCGTGCATCTTATCATCAACTAAGTGACCCAGTTTAAGCATATAAATTACACCAACAGTTACTTTTTGATCAAAACGATCACCGCTCAATCCATCATACAAGTAGGTACGACCGAATTGTGGTAAACCCGCCAAAGCCAATTCATTAGAAACTTCTTCTTCAGAAGCACCATCAAAAATAGGTGTAGCGTATTTTTTACCCAATTTCAAGCCAGCCCATCCTAAAACTGTTTCATAGATTTGGCCTAAGTTCATCCTTGATGGAACACCTAGAGGATTCAAAACAATATCTACCAAAGTTCCATCTTCCAAGAACGGCATATCCTCATCACGAACCAAGCGGGCTACTACCCCTTTATTTCCGTGACGACCTGCCATTTTATCTCCTACTTTTAGTTTACGTTTTTTAGCAATGTAAACCTTTGCAAGTTGCACTATACCAGCAGGCAATTCATCGCCTACTTCTAGTGTGAAGCGTTCTCTCTTGAAATTACCACTTATTTCATTCTTAGCATTGTTATAATTTTTGACCATTTTCACTACCATATCATTGATAGCTTGGTCATTAGTCCAATTTTCAAGAATCAAATCGGCAATCAAATTGGCCTCTTCTGGTACATTGTAATTACTTTCATCTTTATAGATGTTCTTCTCAGGAAACAAATTCTCAGAAATATTTTTTCTATTAAATTTAACGCCTTTAGAAACAATCTCATCACCAAATTTATGTTTCACTCCTTGACAAGTTTTGCCATCAAGTAAAGTCACCAATTTTTCAATCATTTTACCTTTATGAACTAGCAAATCTTTACCATATCTAGCTTTTAAGGTTTCTACCTGTTTTTTAGACTTGATACGAATATCTTTGTCTTTTTTAGGTCTTGAAAACAATTTGGTATCGATTACTACACCTTTCAATGATGGCGGTGCTTTCATAGATGCATCTTTTACATCTCCAGCTTTATCACCAAATATTGCTCTTAGCAATTTTTCTTCTGGTGTAGGATCAGTTTCACCTTTAGGAGTGATTTTACCAATAAGAATATCGCCTTCTTTTACCTCTGCTCCTATTCTAATGATACCATTCTCATCCAAATGTTTCACTGCTTCTTCACTCACATTAGGAATCTCAGAAGTTAACTCTTCCTCACCACGTTTTGTATCTCTTACTTCTAATTCAAATTCTTCAATGTGAATAGAAGTGAAGATATCATCTCTAACAACTTTTTCAGAAATTACTATCGCATCTTCAAAGTTATAACCTTGCCAAGGCATAAAAGCTACTTTTAAGTTTCTACCTAAAGCGAGCTCTCCATTATTGGTAGCATAACCTTCGCACAATACATCATTTTTCTTAATTCGCTGACCTTTCAATACGATAGGTTTCAAATTAATACAAGTATCTTGATTGGTTCTGCGGAATTTAATCAAATCATATACAATCGCATCATCGTCAAAAGAAACAAGTTTTTGTTCTTCTGTCAAATCATATCTTACAATAATTTTTGTTGCGTCCACATAATCTATAACACCATCACCTTCAGCGACTACTAAAGCTCTCGAGTCCATAGCAACACGTCTTTCTAGACCTGTACCCACAATTGGTGCTTCTGGTTTTAACAACGGCACTGCTTGACGTTGCATGTTTGAGCCCATCAATGCACGATTTGCATCATCATGTTCCAAAAAAGGAATAAGTGAAGCCGCAACCGAAACAATTTGGTTTGGAGCAACATCCATATAAGAAAGTTTATCTGGATCAATTACCGGAAAATCCCCTTCATATCTAGATTTTACTTTCTCATTTACAAATACACCTTTATCATCAAAACGAGCACTTGCTTGAGCAATGTAATGGGTATCTTCTTCTTCAGCAGATAGATAAATTACATTTTCTTTCAGAAGTAATTTACCGTCTTTAATTTTACGGTAAGGAGTTTCTATAAAACCCATACCATTTACTTTCGCATGTACACAAAGAGAAGAAATCAAACCAATATTTGGTCCCTCTGGTGTTTCAATCGTACAAAGACGACCGTAGTGCGTGTAGTGAACGTCACGAACCTCGAAACCAGCACGTTCTCTCGAAAGACCACCTGGTCCTAGTGCCGACATTCTTCTTTTATGCGTAATTTCAGCCAATGGATTGGTTTGATCCATAAACTGAGACAATTGATTAGTACCAAAGAAAGAGTTAATTACAGAAGATAATGTCCGTGCATTAATCAAATCCACAGGTTTAAAATCTTCATTATCTCTCACGTTCATTCTCTCTTTGATGGTTCTTGCCATTCTGGCCAAACCCACACCAAACTGAGAATACAATTGCTCTCCTACAGTTCTTACCCTTCTGTTACTCAAGTGGTCAATATCATCAACCAAGGCTTTTGAATTGATAAGTCCAATCAAATATTTAACAATACAAATAATATCTTGAGTAGTAAGTACCCTCACTTCTGAAGATATTTCTAAGCCTAATTTTTTGTTAATTCGATAACGACCTACTTCACCTAAGTCATATCTTTTATCACTAAAAAATAAGTTTTGAATAATATCTCTAGCAGTCTGCTCATCTGGAGCTTCAGTATTTCTTAGCTGACGGTAAATTTGCTCTACTGCTTCTTTTTCAGAATTAGAATTATCTTTCTGCAAAGTATTATATATAATTGCATAATCTGCAATATTAATATCTTCTCTGTGAAGTATAATTGATTTAGAGCCAGAGGCCAATATCAAATCAATATCTTCTTCTTTTAGAATATAGTCTCTTTCTAAAACAATTTCATTTCTGTCGATAGATACTACTTCTCCAGTATCTTCATCTACGAAATCTTCAGTCCATGTTTTTAAAACCCTGGCTGCAAGTTTTCTACCAACTACTTTTTTAAGATTGGGTTTATTGGCAGTAATTTCTTCCGATAAACCGAACAAATCCAAAATATCTTTATCAGTACCGTAACCGATAGCTCTTAATAATGTAGTAACAGGAAATTTCTTTTTCCTATCTATATAGGAATACATTACATTATTTACATCAGTTGCGAATTCAATCCACGATCCTTTGAAAGGAATAATTCGTGCAGAATACAACTTTGTACCATTGGTATGTTTGCTTTGTGCAAAAAACACCCCTGGCGATCTATGCAATTGAGATACAATAACTCTTTCTGCTCCATTGATTACGAAAGAACCTTTCGCAGTCATGTATGGGATATTTCCAAGAAAAACCTCTTGTTCAATTGTTTGAAAATCTTCATTATCTTCATCATTGCAAGATAATCTCAATTTTGCTTTTAAAGGCAATGAATATGTAAGACCTCTATCAATTGATTCTCCAACACTATATTTAGGAGGATCAATCATATAATCTACAAATTCTAATACAAAATTTTCTCTAGAATCGGATATTGGAAAGTTTTCCATGAAAACTTTGAATAGACCCTCTTTTGAACGATTTTCAGCAGGAGTATCCAACTGAAAAAAGTCTTGAAATGATTGAACTTGCACATCAAGAAAATCGGGATAGTCTATTACGTTTTTGCTGGATGCGAAACTTATCCTTTCTGAATTATTACTTTTAGCCAAAGCTCTAAGAATTTATGTTTAAAACAATATAAAAATCAAATCAGGATTGTTGTAGGTGAAAACCTAGCTACAAATAGGAAAAGACCTGACTAAAAGCCAGGTCTTATGGAATAGGCAAATGCCTGAGTATAGATTACTTAACCTCTACTTCAGCACCAGCCTCTTCAAGTTGTTTTTTCAAAGACTCTGCTTCGTCTTTAGTTACACCTTCTTTTACAGGTTTTGGAGCACCATCAACTAAATCTTTAGCTTCTTTCAAGCCAAGACCTGTAAGATCTTTTACTAATTTCACGATAGCTAATTTAGCACCACCTGGAGATTTCAAAATAACATCAAAAGATGTTTTTTCTGCTGCTGCTTCTGCAGAAGCACCACCACCACCGCCAGCCATCATTACTGGAGCTGCTGCTGCTGGTTCGATACCGTACTCGTCTTTTAAAATTTTAGCTAGTTCGTTAACCTCTTTTACAGTCAAGTTTACCAATTGTTCTGCAAAAACTTTTAAATCTGCCATTGTATTGTTGTTTAGAATTTATTACTTAGTTTAATTTACTCAGGTTTTTCTGAAAGAGTTTTCAGAATACCAGCCAATTTACCGCCACCGCTGGTCAATCCAGAGATAACATTTTTAGCAGGAGATTGTAGCAATCCAATAATATCGCCGATGAGTTCTTCTCTTGATTTTAGGTTGATTAAAACTTCTAAGTTTTCTTCACCTATAAATAAAGAAGAATCTATGGAAGCACCTTTGAATTTTGGTTTATCCGCAACTTCCTTTCTAAAATCTTTTATTAATTGGGCTGGCGTTTTGCCATTTTCTGAGAACATAATTCCAGAAAACCCTTTTAATACTTTTTCATCAAATGGAGTATAATCTGTAGCCAAGTTAGCCAAGGCTTTCTTGATAAGAGAATTCTTAAATACAGTATATTCTACTCCTTTATGATAACACAATTTTCTCAATTTGTTTACTTGACCCACGGTCATGCCTGAGGCGTCAGTAATGTAGAAGTGCGGAAACTGTGATAATTTTACAGTTAACTCTTCTACCAGTTTATGTTTTTCTTCGCGTGTCATTATATACCTAAAGAAGATTTGTCAATGATAATACCTGTACTCATAGTACTTGATAAAGTAACACTCTTAAAGTAGGCTCCTTTAGAAGAAGATGGCTTTAATTTTTGAATTACTTGTATCAACTCTTGAGCATTTTCTGCAATTTTTTCTGGAGAAAAAGATACTTTACCAATACTTGTATGTATGATTCCAGTTTTATCAACTTTAAAATCTATTTTACCAGCTTTAATTTCAGTAACAGCTTTACCAATATCCATAGTAACAGTACCAGCTTTAGGGTTTGGCATCAAACTTCTAGGTCCTAGAATTTTACCTAATTTACCAACTTTGGCCATTACTGTAGGCATTGTGATGATAACGTCTATATCAACCCAACCGCCTTCTATTTTCTGAATATAATCATCCAAACCTACGTGATCAGCACCTGCATCTTTCGCTTCTTGAACTTTGTCAGGAGTACATAATACAAGCACATTCACTTCTTTACCTATGCCGTGTGGCAATGAAACAACACCTCTAACCATTTGGTCAGCTTTCTTTGGATCAACACCTAATCTAATATCAACATCAACTGAAGAATCGAATTTGGTGAAGGTAATGTCTTTTACTAATTTGGATGCATCAGCAAGCGTATACTCTTTTGCAGGATCTACTAGACCTGCAACTTTCTTTTGATTTTTAGTTAGCTTTGCCATTTTTTAATTATTAATTAATTATCCCACGGAGCAGTACCCGTAACGGTAATACCCAAACTTCTCGCTGTACCTGCTACTTGTTTCATTGCTGAATCAATTTTAGCAGTATTCAAATCAGGAAGTTTAATTTCCGCAATTGACTTAATTTGATCCCAAGTTACAGAACCAACTTTGTTACGGTTGGGTTCAGAAGAACCTTTCTTCACTTTTGAGGCTTCAATAAGCAATATTGGAGCAGGAGGTGTTTTAATCACAAAGTCAAAAGACTTGTCTTTGTACATTGTAATCAAAACAGGAAGTAATACTCCTGGTTTATCTTGAGTTCTAGCATTAAACTGCTTACAAAACTCCATAATATTAAGACCTTTACTACCTAAAGCAGGGCCTACTGGTGGAGATGGATTTGCCGCACCTCCCTTAATCTGTAATTTCAGATATCCAGAAATTTCTTTTGCCATATTATTGTACTTTTTCTACTTGCATGTAATTCAACTCAACGGGTGTATTTCTACCAAATATTTTCACCATTACGTTCAGTTTTTTTCTTTCTTCAAATACTTCTTCCACTATACCAGTGAAACCATTGAATGGACCATCCATTACTTTTATAGTTTCTCCTACAATAAAAGGAGTATCTAATTTTTCTTCTTTATCATCTACCTCATCTACCCTTCCTAATATTCTGTTGATTTCTGAAAGTCTTAATGGAATGGGTTTTTTATTTGGCAACTTGCCTTCTGCATCTCCTAAAAAACCAAGCACACCAGGTATGCTAGTTATGGTATGGTTTACTTCTCCATAATTCAAATCGGCAAAGATGAGCACATACCCTGGAAAGAAATTTCTTTCCCTTACTCTCTTTTTACCATTTCTCATTTCAAAAACCTTCTCAGAAGGAATCAACACTTGAGGAATATATTCATCCAACTTTTGTCTTACGATTTCATTTTCGAGGTAGTTTTTTACCTTCCGCTCTTGCCCACTGACCGCTCTTACAACATACCAATTCAATTCTGCCATCGCTGTCTAATTAATTAAAAGTTGTTGTACAATGCACCTACTCCTTCTCTAAAGACAAAATCTACTGCTCCAATGATTAAAGCAAATATCAAAGAGGCTAGTAAAACTACAATAGAACTCGATTGTAGCGTACTGTAAGAAGGCCAATCTACATTGGTCTTTAATTCCTCAATAGAATCTGTAACAAAACTGACAATTTTTTTCATGTCTTTATTTTTTTAATGCACGGGTGGAGAGATTCGAACTCCCATCAACGGTTTTGGAGACCGGTATTCTACCCTTGAACTACACCCGTAGGTATTCCACTCCAAAATCGGACTGCAAAGCTACGTAATTATTTATAAAAAACAAATGCGTTCTTGAAAAAAATCAAGAACGCATCTCTATTTATTTGAAATTATTTTAAAATCTCGGTAACCTGACCAGCACCTACTGTTCTACCACCTTCTCTGATTGCGAATCTAAGACCTTTGTCCATTGCAATTCCATTGATAAGTTTTACAGTAATAGTGATATTATCGCCTGGCATAACCATTTCTACACCTGCTGGAAGTTCTATCTCGCCAGTTACGTCTGTAGTTCTCATGTAGAACTGTGGTCTGTATCTGTTGAAGAATGGGGTGTGACGACCACCTTCTTCTTTAGAAAGAACGTAAACTTCAGCTTTAAACTCTAAGTGTGGAGTAACAGAACCTGGTTTGCAGATAACCATACCTCTTTTGATTTGGTCTTTCTCAATACCTCTCAAAAGTAAGCCTACGTTATCACCTGCTTCACCTCTATCAAGAATTTTTCTAAACATCTCAACACCTGTAACTGTAGATTTTAAACCTTCAGCACCCATACCTATGATATCTACTTGTTCGCCAGAGTTAATGATACCTCTTTCTATCCTACCTGTAGCAACTGTTCCTCTACCTGTAATAGAGAAAACATCCTCTACTGGCATCAAGAATGGCAAATCTGTCAAACGAGCTGGAATTGGAATATCGTTATCCACAGCTTCCATTAACTCTTCAATAAGTGCAACCCATTTTGGCTCTCCATTCAACCCACCTAATGCAGAACCTTTAATAATAGAAGTAGTATCGCCTGGATATTTGTAGAATGATAATAATTCTCTAATTTCCATCTCCACCAATTCTAACAATTCAGGATCATCTACTAAATCGACTTTGTTCATGAATACTACCAAAGAAGGTACACCTACTTGGCGAGCTAGAAGGATATGCTCACGTGTTTGTGGCATAGGACCATCTGTAGCAGCAACTACTAGAATTGCACCATCCATTTGGGCAGCACCTGTAACCATGTTTTTAACATAATCGGCGTGACCTGGACAATCTACGTGTGCGTAGTGTCTCTTTAATGTGGCATACTCTACGTGTGAAGTATTGATAGTAATACCTCTTTCTTTTTCTTCAGGAGCATTGTCAATTTGAGAAAAGTCTCTTTTCTCTGCAAGTCCTTTTTCAGATAACACTTTAGTGATAGCTGCTGTTAAAGTTGTTTTGCCGTGGTCAACGTGGCCGATCGTACCTATGTTTACGTGAGGTTTGGAACGGTCAAATGTTTCTTTAGCCATATTTGAAAATCCTCTGTTTTGGTTTTAAATTGTTGTTACTATTATATAATACTATTAGAGTATTCTGTTAAAATTGAGCCGTTGAAGAGAATCGGACTCTCGACCTCTTCCTTACCAAGGAAGTGCTCTACCACTGAGCTACAACGGCCTAGCTTTAGGTTTGACTCTAAGTTTGAAATTTACAAATATTGAGTAAAGATTAAACTTAAAATAATTAGAGCGGGAGACCGGGCTCGAACCGGCCACCTATAGCTTGGAAGGCTATCGCTCTACCAAATGAGCTACTCCCGCTTTTTAAATTATGAACTATTAATTATGAATGTTTTTAATATTCAGAACTGATTATTCCATGGTGTGGGGGAAATAGGATTCGAACCTATGAAGACATAAGTCAGCAGATTTACAGTCTGCCCCAGTTGGCCGCTTTGGTATTCCCCCATACTTTTTTTAATATTTTAAAGAACTTAGTTTTCAGCTAAAAGATACATCCTTTTCCAAAAACGAAGTGCAAAATTATAGGGTTTTTTGTATTTAACAAAGTATTTGCGAAAAATATTATTTTAATTTATTTACATGATTCTTATTTTCTCAATTCTCGCATTTAACTTGGCTTTTGCTAAAAAATGAACTTCAAATTATATTGAATACAATTGGGATTTGTCAAATTTAAAAAATATGAACTCTAACCAAAATTAAAATTTAATTGGCTTTACCCAGTATCGCTGCTAATTTTACATTTCTAAATAATATTTATGCAGCAATTAGGCTTTATTGGGTTGGGTAGTTTTGGCAGGTTCATCATTCCTCATTTACGACCCTATTTTAACATTACTGTTTTCGACGAGCGACCATTGCAGGAAGATGCCAAACAATTGGGGGTGGCATGGGGCAGCATAGAGGCAGTTTGTAGCAAAGAAATAGTGGTTGCTGGTGTACCTATACACTTTATGGAAGCCCTGCTGATACAAATAAAAGACATGATAAAGCCAGACACTTTATTTATCGATATATGTTCGGTCAAGGTAAAACCTGTAACTTGGATACAACAATACCTGCACCCTGAAGTAGAGATTATTGCTACCCATCCTCTTTTTGGACCACAAAGTGGAAAGCACGGTATCAAAGGGTTAAACATGGTAGTATGCCCAGTACGACTAAGGTCTGCAAAGGTAAAAGCGATGATGCGTTTCTTTAGTGAAACATTACAGCTAAATGTGCTGGAACGTACGCCAGTAATTCACGACAAGCAAATGGCTTACGTACAAGCATTGACGCACTTTATAGGCCGTGCGGTAAATGAAATGGACATACCCGATGTAGAGCAAAAAACCCCAGCCTATCAGTTTCTACTCGATATCAAACGCAACCTAGGTCAAGATTCTTGGGATTTATTCTTGACCATAGAAAATGGAAACCCTTTTGCAAAAGAAGTGCGTGACCAGTTTGTAGAAGAACTACAAAAGCTGAATGAAATATTGGATAAAAAATAATTTTATTGCCCTATGTTGCCACTGCGACAATTGTTTTTAAACCACGTAGGGCAAACCTCTACTACCCCACTAATGCTAGAGATTGCAAGCGCCGAAGGGGTGTACATGACCACTACCGATGGAAAGAAAATAATAGACTTAATTTCTGGAATAGGAGTAAGCAATGTGGGGCATAGGCACCCGAAAGTATTGGCTGCCATAGAGCAACAGCTAGGGAAATATTTGCACTTGATGGTTTATGGGGAACTGGTACAATCGCCACAGGTGTTGCTGGCCAAGCGTCTGGTACAAACGCTGCCACCAACTCTTGACAATGTTTATTTTGTAAATTCTGGTAGTGAAGCTATAGAAGGGGCATTGAAACTAGCAAAGCGATTCACCAGGAAATCAGAAATTATATATTTTGAAAATTCATACCATGGCTCGTCGCACGGGGCACTCAGCATTATGGGCAACGAATATTTCAAACAAGCCTACCGCCCACTGTTGCCAGATACTAGAATGATTCGGTTAAATGAATTGGATGATTTGGAATATATTTCCCAAAAAACAGCTTGCGTAGTGCTAGAAACCATACAAGGAGAAGCTGGCGTACGCATACCTAGTGCTGGTTACATGACCGCACTGGCCACTCGTTGCAAAGAGACCAATACTTTGTTAGTACTTGACGAAATACAAACAGGTTTTGGGCGTACGGGTAGGTTTTGGGCTTTTGAACACTTTGGCATCTGTCCCGATATACTTGTTTGTGCCAAAGGAATGGGTGGCGGTATGCCTATTGGGGCATTTATTTCCTCTAAAGAAATGATGAATTCACTAAGCGAAAACCCTGTATTGGGTCATATCACTACTTTTGGAGGGCACCCAGTTAGTTGTGCTGCTTCCCTTGCTGTAATTGAAGTTATAGTCAATGACCAATTATTAAAAGACATTTCTGATAAAGAAGCTTTATTTCACCAATTGCTGAAGCACCCTAAAATAAAAAACATCAGAAGTGTGGGGCTTATGATGGCAGTAGAATTTGAATCTTATGCCGTTCTGAAAAAAATTATTGATAAAGCAATCGCCTTAGGTGTGCTTACTGACTGGTTTTTGCACTGTGACAATTCGATGCGGATAGCCCCACCACTTACTATTACAATCGCAGAAATAGAATTTGCGTGTGCAAAAATTCTTCATGCAATAGATGCAGATGATTGTCTTTGAATTTGATAAAATTAAAAAATCACGAAATAAAATGGCAATCGATTTTCTCTTATTCTAAATTATTTTTAAGCGTAAAAATATTTTTTTGTAAATTGAAATTTAGTGCAAAAATTATACTAGCCTCGATACCACAGTAGGCTACGAAACCGATACAACATGACAACAAAAATAAAACTTAGAGGGGCAGAATACATAGTAAAATTAATAGAATTGCTCGATGCAAGAGATTTGTTTGCCTATCCTGGCGGAGCCATTTTACCTATATACGACGCCCTCGCATTTAGCAAATTAAATAATGTATTGGTTCGCCATGAACAAGGTGCAGCCTTTGCTGCCAATGGCTATGCACGCATCACAGGCAGGCCAGGGTTTTGTCTGGCAACATCTGGGCCTGGAGCTACTAATTTGGTTACAGGCATTGCCGATGCATTTGCCGATTCAGTACCCATGATTGCCATCACTGGGCAAGTGCAGTTTCACTTGATAGGTACTGATGCTTTTCAAGAAACCGATATCACAGGTATTTGCATTCCTATTACCAAAAAAACATATTTGATTTCTAAGCTAGAAGATGCTGCTGAAATTTTTCAAGATGCGTATCGTGTGGCTATTTCTGGTCGCCCTGGTCCTGTATTGATAGATGTGCCACGTAGTGTGCAGGGCAATTATGTTGACCTTGACGAAGATTGGGAAACTAAATTTAAAAAACCAGAAGCAACACCTGTTTACAATGTTTCAGAAACAGATTTGCAGGCGGCTTTAAAACTAATCAAAGATGCTGAAAGGCCTTTAATTATTGCTGGCCATGGCATACTACTCTCTAGGGCTTGGGATGAATTAAGAGATTTCTCGCACAGGGAAAATATTCCAGTTATCTCGACCATTCTGGGACTGGGAGCTATGGAGCACAAAGATGAATTGTATTTTCAATGGCTAGGAATGCACGGTATGAAATATGCCAACCTTGCCGTACAAGAGTGCGATTTGGTGATTGCACTCGGCATTCGTTTTGACGATAGAATAACGGGAACACTCAATACTTTCGCACCTTTGGCCAAAGTAATCCATTGCGACATTGATAGAAGCGAAGCTAGCAAAAATGTACCTACATCGGTATTCCTCCATGGCGATTTGAAAAAAGTAATTTCTAAACTTGCCGATACCCGTACCAAAGAAAATATAGCACATCGTGCGAACTGGTTCTCACACTTATCAGCATTAAGAAACGAGTTTCCACTTGGCGAGGCTGACGTAACTAAGTTTAGCCAAGTATCGGCATTGAAAACCCTAGCCGATTTAATGTCGGAGGATGCTGTAGTGACTACAGACGTAGGGCAGCACCAAATGTGGGCAGCACAATATATTTTAAATTTGAAACCAAATCACTTTCTTACTTCTGGCGGTCTAGGTTCTATGGGCTTTGGCTTGCCAGCCGCTATGGGTGCTCAAGCTGGTGTGCCCAACAATGATGTGTGGTGTATCAGTGGCGATGGGTCGTTTCAAATGAATTTTCAAGAACTCATCACCTGCGTACAAGAAAAATGGCCCGTGAAAATATTGCTGCTTGACAATGCTTATCTAGGTATGGTACGTCAGTGGCAAGAGCAATTTTACAAAGGAAACTATAGCGGTGTAGAACTGCTGAATCCAGATTTTGTAATGCTTGCCAACGCCTTTGGAATGGATGCCATGCGTGTAGATACTGTGGAAGAATTGAAAGAAGCCATTCACCAGGCACACAAATCGACAAAGCCTTACCTAATTCATGCTAGGGTGGAGAAAGAAGAAAATGTATTGCCTATGGTAGCCCCTGGTACCAGCCTTTCCGATACAATTTACTATCCTGCCAAAGTGGTGAGGGAAAAAGCAGGAAAAGTGTAATACAATACCCTTCTATAAATTTTATTGATTCGTTTCAAATTCTTTACCTCATCTTGCTATTTGCAGGTGCTATATAAAAATACATGACCTACTGCCTAGGAATAAAACTTAAATCGGGCCTTGTTGCCATTGCCGATACCCGCATCACTACGGGCTCAGAGACTACCACTGCAAAAAAACTTTTTGTCCATCAAAGAGACCATCACTCCATATTTTTGATGACAAGCGGGCTACGCTCTGTACGTGACAAGGCGGTTACTTATTTCAATGAAATAATGGACGAAAAAGGCAACGAACTAAACAAACTATACAAAGCCGTAAACGCTTTCGGCGAGCAGTTGAGGCGTGTTGCAGACGAAGATAGAACAGCACTAGAGCGAAGTGGTTTGCGATTCAATTTACATACCATAGTAGGTGGGCAACTGAAAGATGACGAAGAACCCAAAATGTTTTTGTTGTATCCCGAAGGAAATTGGGTAGAAATAGCCGACACGTATCCATTTGTAATTATTGGAAACTCGGGCTACGGCAAGCCCATATTGAACCGTACACTCAATTACGAAACCAGCATGAAGGCTGCCCTTAAAGCAGGATTTTTGTCGTTTGACTCTACCCGTGTAAGTGCCAACGATGTTGATTTCCCTATAGACGTGGTGCTTTATGAAAACAATTCTTTCAACATTACCGAACATCGATTTGAGAAAAATGATTTGCAACAAATCTCTGAACAATGGGAAAAAGAACTGAAGGAAGCATTGCACAACATCCCTGACAACTGGATAGATGTGGTGCTGAATAAATTGCCTCATTAATTTTTTTCTCTTGCACCATCATTCGAATGAATTTTTTAGAAACATTAGACACCAATCCTATTTTTAAAATAGTATCTGCTGCTGCGGCCGAGCTAGGCATAGAAGCTTTTGCAGTAGGTGGATTTGTAAGAGATTTACTACTCAAAAGACCTTGCAAAGACATTGACTTTGTTTGCCTAGGTAGTGGCATTGCACTTGCCGAGGCAAGTGCTGCCAAGATAAGCGAGCATATTAAAGTAGCAACATTTAAAAATTTCGGTACTGCTATGTTCAAGCACGGCGACTACGAAATTGAATTTGTAGGTGCTAGAAAAGAATCTTACAGAAGCGAATCACGCAAGCCTACTGTAGAAGATGGAACCCTTAGCGAAGACCAGCAACGCAGAGATTTTACCATCAATGCACTTGCCATCAGCCTTAGTCCTGCAAACTATGGGGAATTGATAGACCCTTTTGATGGCGTAAAAGATTTGAAAAGAAAATTTATACGCACACCACTTGACCCTGATATTACTTTTTCAGACGATCCGCTGCGAATGATGCGGGCTGTAAGGTTTGCCGCACAACTTAATTTTGATATCACGCCTGATACTTTCGATGCCATTATTAAGAATCA
>JAAFID010000130.1 GCA_013297765.1 Cytophagales bacterium
AGGTCTGCTGATCTCGTATAATTAACGTTACTTTATAGTTACCCGATTTAGCGTAGGTATGTGTAGGCGAGCGGTCTGTAGCCGTTTTGCCATCGCCAAATTTCCATAAATAATTGGTGGCATTTTGTATTAAGCTATTGTTAGTAAACGCAATTGGATTACATCCTGTAAATTTAAAATCAGAAACGACAATCGGTAGTTTGAAGTTAAATTTAAAAACCGCATTGTTACAATTGTCGCTATTATTAGTTGCTGATACCGCACCAGGATTGGGTTGTATAGGAAAGTCGCTATTTCCTCCGCACCCTGCACATACGGATTGATATATTTTACCTTTTCTATCAAAGCGACTGGTGCCGCCATCTACGTGCTCGTCGCTAACGCTGCCACCAAAGAAAGTTCCATAAACTAACTTGGAAGCGTCGTCTTCCAAAACCATCAAATAAAAATCGCTGCCATCGGTAGTTTTTTGTTGTGCGTCATCTGTTATAGGAAGACCAGTGGTATAGATTGCGTTATTAGTTCTAATTGGGCTTCCGCTTCCATTCGATGCTTTAATGGAAACATTTGTTTCTCCGCCCCACCCCGATAGATAAACTTTATTGCACAAGTCAACTAAAAATGCAGTTGGGGAAATATTTGGTTTCCCATCAGGTGTACCAAAGGAAGTAGACCAAATAACTTGGTTAAGATTTGGGGAAAATTTCGAAATAAACTGACCGCCATTAAGAATGTTGTACGGTGCATTTCTTATAAAATAATTTCCTGCATCTTCTGCTTGTCCATACACATAAACATTGCTTTTATAATCTAGCTCTACAAAATAGATTTGATCATAAGAAAAATTACCCCAATAAGTAGAAGCATTGATGATAGAACCATCACTTTTTATTCTTGCCACATAGCCATCAGCCCTGCCACGATTGGGCTGCCGCTGAAGAGAAGTAAGCTGAGTTGGTAGGTTATTACTTGTAGTTCCGCCTGCGACATACACATTGTTGATGCTGTCAAAATCTATAGAATACAAGGCATCACTTCCAATCCCCCCTAGGTAAGACGACCATATCACTTGGCTCACATCGCTATTGAACTTTACCACACACCCATCTAGCCCACCACCGCCAGCGTTTGGTTGAAAACTATTGGCTGTGGTAGGGAAATCGCTTGAATTGGTGCAACTACTGATGTAAACATTACCTTGATTATCAACGTCTATTTCACCTCTAAATTCATCTGCGTAATTGTAAGTGAGTGGAGCAAGGGGATTATAGAAATTAACAAAATTACTATTGGTGTTTTCAGGTAAATTATTGATACCATCATTCTTATTTCCGCCCATATAGGTCGATTGCAATAATTGTGAACCAGTCGTATTTAACTTACATACAAACATATCTGTACCATTGGCATGAAATACGCCTACATTGAAAAATAAAACAGGAGTACCTTTTTTGAATTGGCCATAGATGGGATTTACTAAAGGGAAATCACTAGAACCTGTGGTACCAAGTATGAGAAGTTCATCATCACTGTTGGTAATGATGCTGTGTGGCAATTCAGAACCTTTACCGCCAATGAGTGTGGAGTATATCCGCTTAGTGCCAGTAGTGTCATATTTGGTAATAGCAAAATCAGTTCCTAGGGTAATTGGTCTGCCATTGCTTAAGAAAATCGAATCTCCACCCATAAAACCGGTCTGAAAAGCTCCCATCGTTACCGGGTAACCTACGTCAAAAACCGAACTGCCAGAATATAAAAATCCTTCTGAATCAAATGTAGCGGTGTAACCAAAATTATCAGCTTTAGAACCAGAGTAGGTAGAAAATATCAACTCAGGGTCAATCACCAATTGGTATGCTGCATTGTAGCCTTTGGGAAAATTGAAACTTAGTTGATTATTTTTCAATGCAAATTCGCAGGCAACTTCTACCTTCTTCTGCCCAATGATTTGGTAGGCTACGGGTGGTTTTTCTCGCAGTGTAGCTATGGACGTTTGCACTACCAAATGCCCACAATCAAGATATACTTTATCTGCTCCTTCATACTGCAATTTGATTTGCCTGGCATTGGCATTAGGCTGCACTACAAAATCATATTTCAGTTGATTGCCTTTGGCGTAAATATCTAAACTAATTCCATTGTAAAGCTCGTTGTAATTTATCTTGGTAAAGGCGGAAACGTGGCTTGCCCAAGCTTTTGGGTCATTTCCTAAAAAGTAATTATAATATTCTTGCAGCTTATTTTCGCCAATGGTTTCGGGGGTTGCATTGCAGCCTTGAAATTTTAATTTGAAAGCATGGTATTTTAAAATAGCTTCATTTACATTTTTCAGCTTACCCGAGTGCATTTTGTCCAATACACTATTGTCAAAAAAATGATACACAAAAGCATTACGCTCTAGAAACAATGCCCCGCTGGGAATATCGGCTTTAAACAATATAGACGATTGCCATTGCCCTTTGTTTTCAATAAAACTATAGGTGTTTGAAGCTGGTGCATGCAATATATCCGCAATGGAATTGAAAGGCAACAATAGTATGAAGCAACACATAATTGCTTTAAAAAAATCAGAAACAAACATTAAGGAAAACCTCTGAATCATTGAATGTATAGGGCTTGGGGCAAATCTTTTTCAACTTTATATTCACCAAATGAATAAAATACTTTAGTGAATAGTCAAGTGTTAATCTACCAAAAGTATTTAAGGTAAACAACATGACTAATCTTACATGCAGTTTTATGGTTTAGCATAAGGCAGTCGTTCTATTTGCTGAGTAGTGTGATAGCTGTCTAGCCCAGAAACAGTAATGCTTCCAGCTTTTTCTATATTTACAAATCCATCAATTTCTATACAGTCGGTGGGAATAAATACTTCTACAATTTTACCCAATAACATCACCGTTCCATTTATTTTTAAATCTATTCGCTCTGCTAGTTCTATACCTAGTTTAACATTACTTTCTTGAACATACGGAACTTTCATTTTTTCAGAATACCAAGGCTGCAATCCACAAGCATCAAACTCTGAAACTTCCCTAGGGTAGCGGGCACTGGTTTGGTGGGCCTTCTCATAAAAATTTGTTGTTACATGATTAAAGGTGTATTGCCCTGTTTGCATAATATTGTCCAAAGTATGCCTCTCCGCACTCTCAGGGCGAAAAATCATTCCTATCAATGGTGGATTTGCACCAATGTGAAATACAGAACTGACCACCGACAAATTAGTTTGACCATCGCTATTGATAGTACCAACCAAAGTAAGGCTTTTAAAGCCGCCCAAAGAATTAAAAAATGCTGCACGGTAGCGTTGCTCCATGGCAGCAAAATCGGTTGTATTTAGTTTAGTTGTCATTTTTTTTACCGTTTAATTTCAAGCTATATTTCCAGCCATGTGCCAATTGAATATGCACTCGTTTATGAAATATCAGTTTCGATACGCCAGCAGAAACAGCACTTACTCCAAAACTAATGCCCAGCCGTGTACCAAAACTTAGATTTGGATGCTGCTCGCCCAACCAATAAAATAGCACAATAGAAGAAACAGTAAAACCCAATGTAACCAATGGCTCTAGCACTAATCTGCCTTTTTTAAATTTCCTAAATGCTGTAATGTCTTTTACATGAATGTCTCTAAAACCAGGGTTGTTTTTTTTGTCCAATGAATGAAGGGTCAGTATGCTGTCTTTAATTGCCACCACTACTCCATAGCTTGATTCTTCTTGTTTCAAATAGCCATTGTATTCTAGCTTAACCAAGTTTGATGGAAATATTTCTACTCGCCGACTATCGGCAATATTTTCAAAAACTAAAGTTTGCTGTGCGAAGGTACAAGTCGCAATGCCAATAAAAACGGCTACCGACAACAGTATTTTATACATTGGAAATTTTTGCATCAATATATTTGAATAACTTTAAAGAAATTAAAACTAATCATAAACCGCATGACACACCAATTTGACAGCTTAATATTTGACATGGACGGCACACTATGGGATGCAACAGATGGCTATGTAAAATGTTGGCAAATTGCATTGAAAAAATTAAACTATCCCGACCTTATCAATAGACCTATTTTAGAAAGCGTGATGGGCTATACAGAAGAACAATTATTGGCAAAATTATTTCCACATTATAATCCTGCTGAACAGAAAGAAATTATAAGTACCATTAAAACAGCTCAGGATGATTACCTCGAAACTTTTGGTGGTGAGCTTTACGCTGGCGTAGCAGAAGGGCTGCAACAATTATCAAAACATTATCGACTTTTTATGCTGAGCAATTGTTTTCCCAATACCATATACCAGTTTCTCAATGTTACCAAGCTATCGCCTTTTATCGAAGGGCATATTTGCTATGGCGAAAATCCTGTGCCCAAATCTGAAAACATCAAATTACTTCAGTATAAATATGATTTGAAAAACACAGTTTACGTAGGCGATACTTTAGGAGATGCTCAGCAAGCGGCAATTGCTAAAGTTCCTTTTGTGTTCATGACTTATGGGTTTGGCAAGGTCGATAGCTACTACCAATCTTTTGACCAATTTACAGACCTAGTAAATTACTTTATAGATTTAAAAAAGTAGCTATTGCCAAGCAATATTTCCCAAATTATCCATGTTGCGAACAATCCAATTTTTCCTTTGCAAAATATATCCCGTAGGTTTTGCAGGACTCCATCGTCTGGGGTTTGGCAGTACCGCAGCAATCAATGCAGCTTGTGGGCGTGTCAATGATTTAGCCGATTTGTAAAAACACTTTCTTGCACAGGCTTCCACACCATAAATACCATTGCCCATTTCGGCAACGTTCAGGTACACTTCCATGATTCTTTTTTTAGACCAGCATACTTCTATCAGCAATGTAAAATAAGCCTCCAAGCCCTTACGGAGATAGGAACGACCTTGCCACAAAAACACATTTTTTGCCACTTGTTGGGTAATGGTACTCGCCCCTTTGATTCGTTTTGGTCTTTTGGAATTATTTTTCAATGCTTTTTGCATAGACTTAAAGTCAAAACCAAAATGTTCAAGAAACAATTGATCTTCAGAGGCCATAACCGCCAGTGGCATATTAGGCGAAATTTCATCCAATGATTTCCAATCTTTTTTCAGTACTATGTCTTTGCCATCAATTAACTGTTCGCCTACTCTCACCAACATTAGTGGGGTAAATGGTATAGGTACAAATCGAAAAATAATTACAGAAACTATACTGGCAATTACAAAATAAAGGCTTATAATTTTCACCCATTTCCAAGCTTTAGCTATGCTATCTTTAAAAGCCATTGCAGCTATTGAATTAAAATTTTAATGAATCTCCCCAATCAGAAAATACTGTTTCTGCTATTGGTTTTCTGTCCTTTTTATTAAATTCTGTAGCTTGCAATTTTTCGGGCAAAGTCGCTGGATTGCCTTCGTAGCCAATAGCAAGTACCGCTATAGGTTGATATTCGGCAGGTATATCAAAAGAATCTACTACTTTTTGAGTGTCGAATCCCGCCATTTGATGCATATATAAACCCTCGTGTGTTGCTTGCGACGTCATGAAGGCTACAGCCTGGCCACAGTCGTACCATGCATGAACATTGGGCTTGCTATTTTGCGTAAATGTTGTTTTAGCAACAACCACTGCCAGCACAGGAACATTTTCAGTCCATATCTTATTGGGTGCACCCAACGAGTCGAATATGCGTTGCCAAGTAGTATCTTGATTTTTTAACCCTACTATAAAACGCCAAGGTTGCTCGTTAAAACAAGATGGTGCTCTACTCGCCGCCAAAAATATATTTTCTAAAATAGGTTTTGCAATTTCTTGATTACTAAAAGCTCGAGGACTCCAGCGTTTTTCTATAAGGTCAATAAGCATAATATACTATGTGCAAAAAATGGTAAGTACAATTTAATGGTAATTTATGAAACTAAACCCAACATTTGTTTCTAAAGGAATACAAAAAATAAGATGGTAAAAAGTGACAGATTAAAAAAACAACCTATATACAATTAACAATCTTGAATTCAATATATAAATTAACAATTAACAAAAAACTACTCAGATAATATTGGCTTAAAAGGCAACGAAGAAATAGAATCAAATTTAACCAATAAAGTGCGGTAAAATGAACATCACAAATGCCATTAAAAAATACTGTATTTAGTTAATAAGCAAGAAAAAGCCCTTTCTCAGGTTACAACGAAAAGTAAAGAAAATTTGCGCCTACCTACTTGGGTGAAATTATAGAAATATTTATCCAATATAGAGAAGTAAAGCATAATAGCTACTCATCAATAATACATTAAACATATTTTTTTATTTTAAATACAATCATAAAAACAACACTAAACATTATCATAAAGTTTGTCGTATAGGTAATTCGGTTTATTTTGTTAAACCTTTTATATCATCAAAACTAGATGGAGCGATATGTTAAATAAGCCCTCAAAAGTAACAAAATTAGTAGTCTGTATATGTTGCATAGTTGCATCATGCACAGCTTCACTAGGTCAGGCCGATGAGCAGCTACTACAAGTAGCAACAGAGATGTACTCATTTGGCGATAAAAGAGATGCACTGGATGTATTTAAGCAGGCTATAGAAATGAATCCTGCCAATGCCAAAGCCAATTACATGGCAGGCAAAGCAATTATAGAAACAATAAATAAAGAACAGTCGCTTGAATATTTTTTACAAGCCTACAAGCTTGATGCTGAAATCGCTTCAGACATTCTATACATGATTGCTCATGCTTACCATTTAGGCTATAAACTTGATGATGCAGTAGAATACTACAATAGATACTTGAAAACAATACCTTTAGCATCTATTCCAGAAGAAGAAAAAATATCTGAAATTCGTAAAACAGAAAGGAAAATATATGAATGCAGTGTTGCCAAATCAATGACGCAACGCCCAGTAAAAACTACTATAGAAAACCTAGGTGCAATTGTAAATTCACCCGATGAAGATTATGCTCCTATAGTATCTACCGACCAAAACACCATGTACTTTACCTCTAGAAGAAAAGGCAGTACAGGCAGCAATAAAGACAACGACAACGAATTTTTTGAAGACATTTATGTTTCCTACAATAAAGAAGGTAAATGGACAGAGCCTGTAAATATGGGCAAATTAGTAAATAGCGATTTGCACGAAGCTGGAATAGGTCTATCGCCTGATGGCAAACAATTGTACATATACAAAGACAATGACAAGCACAAAGGTGATATATTTTTCTCGACTCAAGACAAGTCTGGCACTTGGTCAATACCAGAAGCAATGGAAAAAACAATCAATACCGAGTACATCGAAAATGCCATCACTTTTACTGCCGATGGGAAAACAATATATTTTTCTAGCAATAGGCCTGGAGGCAAAGGCGGCATGGATGTATATACCTCGCAGTTAGATGTGCATAACAAATGGACAGAACCCGTAAACCTTGGCGACATCATCAATACAGAAAGTGACGATGAAGCTCCATTTATAGCAGCCGATGGTACCACTTTGTATTTTGCCTCTAAAGGTCATGAGGGTATGGGAGGGTTCGATATTTTTAAATCTCAAATGGATACCACAACAAAACAATGGTCAATACCAGTTAATATGCAATATCCCATCAACTCGACCGATGATGATATTTATTTTTCTATATCCAGCGATGGTAAATTTGGATATTTTTCTTCTGTAAAAGCCAATGGAATAGGAGATGTAGATATTTTCAAAATTTCATTGACCGATCAGCTACTTACCGACCTTGCATCAGCAGATAGTATGACAAAGAAAAAAATTGCAAACATAGACCCTGAAGAACCAGTAATAGCAAGCAACAAAAACACAAATAACACTTCTGAATCAAGTGGTGTGGATATATTGAATCACAATTCAAATAAAACAAAATCGCCTACTACATTACATGTAAGTGTATTAGATAAGAAAACTAAAAAACCATTAGATACCAAAATTGAAATAAGAACAGAATCAGGAAAAGGGGAAATGGTACACAATATTATAAAAAATGGCAGTTTTGATTACACTTTTAATAATAAAGACAGAACCAGATACATTGTTACTGTTGTTAAAGATGGTTATTTGTTTAAATCCTTTAATGTATGGGTACCAGAACCTTCAAGTCAATCTGAACCTTTAAATTTTACTCTAGAGTTAGAAGACATAGAAGTCGGTGCTAAATGTATTATGAGAAATATCTTTTTTGAATATGATAAATTTACCTTGAGCGACAAATCAAATCCTGAACTTGAAAAACTATACGATATGATGAAAGACAATCAATCGGTAAAAATCGAAATTGATGGTCATACCGATAATTCAGGCAATCATTTGTACAATAAAACACTATCTCAAAAACGAGCAGAATCGGTTATTGCATGGTTGGTAAAAAAAGGTATTAATAATAATAGATTTATAGCCAAAGGCTATGGCGAAGACATGCCACTAGCCAGCAATGATGATGAGGAGGAAGGTAGAGAGCTAAACAGAAGAACTGAGTTTGTGATTATAAAAAAATAAACAACAAATAGTTGGAATGTATTATTTTTAGCTCATACTCTTCTTAGAGTAATCTCTATGGAGGCCTTGCTGGCATATACATCTGAATATTTGGAAAGTTTGACGCTCTATGGAAAGTGCAGTTATAGAGGAAAACAAACAGGCAACGAAATCTGAACGCTGCATACACTATCCGTTAGAGGAAAATTTTGAACGAAATCCAGTACATTTGTATCAGTTGAAATTGAAGAGAAAAATTGTAACTTTCTTCGGACAATTAATTATACAAACAAGATGAGTAAAAAATTAATACAATTTGACTGGGCGATAAAAAGACTTTTGAGAGATAAGGCCAACTTTGTGGTACTTGAAGGGTTTTTGAGTGAACTTTTGTTTGACAACATCAAAATTGAAAAAATTTTGGAGAGTGAAGGTAATCAAGAAACCAAAGACGATAAATTTAATCGTGTTGATATTTTAACACAAAACTCCAAGAATGAACTTGTTATTATAGAAATACAAAACAGTTACGAAATAGACTATTTCCATAGAATGGCTTATGGCGTTTCAAAAAGCATAGCCGACCATCATATTTTAGGTCACAAATACTCAGAAGTTAAAAAAATAATTTCCATCAATATTGTATATTTTGATCTAGGCCAAGGGCAGGACTATATTTACAAAGGAAAAACAGATTTTATAGGGCTGCATCAAAAAGATTTATTGGGTCTTTCTGCAAAACAAAAGTCTGCATTTTTAAAAGAAGAGGTTTCTAATATTTTTCCCGAATATTACCTACTTAAAGTCAATCAATTTAATGACATAGCCAAAGATACCTTAGACGAATGGGTTTATTTTTTGAAAAACAGTGAGGTAAAAGATGAATTCAAAGCCAAAGGATTGAAAGAAGCTGGCGAAGTACTTGACCTTATGCGATTGCCAAAAGCGGAACAATATGGCTACAATCGCTTTATGGATAGTTTAAGCTTGAAAGCAAGTGAAATATTTACTTTGCAGACAGAGGCTGAATTTAAAGTAAGAGAACTTGAAAAAATTAAAATTGCAACAAATGGAATTTTAGAAGGACTTACGAATGAACTTATCTCTAAATTAACAAAACTGTCACTAAATGAAATAATAGAACTGAGAAACAAACTAAAAAAATAAATTTTAGACTAGCCATAGTCATTACATCTTTAT
>JAAFID010000131.1 GCA_013297765.1 Cytophagales bacterium
TCTAATGCTACCCCTACCCTTGCTAAAAAAGAAATTAAACCCAGCTACACCGTATGGAAACCCAATGGAATAGGGATAAAGTATGGAGCAAGTAGTGTGTGGCTTACCTACAAAAGATATTTTCCTAAATTTGCATTGGAAGCAAATTTAGGTTATTTCGCTGGCGGCTCTTTGGGTTTTATACCTCGTGTGCAAATTAATTTTTTAAAACATTACGATATTAAAGCCTTAGAGAGTCTTCAATGGTATTGGGGTGTAGGGGCACATTACCAAGCTGCAAGCCAACCTTATTTTGAAATAGGGCCTAATGGGTTAGTGGGCATAGAATACAATATTATTGATTGGCATATTTCAATTTACACCGATTTAGGAATTTCTACAGGCTATCAAGGGAAATATAAACCTGGCAGAGTACTCAGCTATCCTGCAAGTGCCGGTATTAGGTTCAGGTGGTAAAACTAGAAATCTCCTATGGAAAAAAACAATAAAAAAACAATTCATGCATGGTGCATGTACGACTGGGCAAATTCGGTTTACTCCCTTACCATTGCTACTGCGGTATTTCCAGAATATTTTCTAGCTGTTACAAGCAATGTTGCTACAGGCAACAAGGTAAATTTTTTAGGTTATACAATTACCAATTCTGTATTGTATTCATACGCTTTGTCTGTAGTTTTTTTATTGGCAGCATTATTTAGCCCACTGCTATCAAGCATAGCCGATTATACTGGCAAAAAGAAATTATTTATGCGTGGTTTTTGTTACCTAGGAAGTATTTCTTGTGCTTTGTTGTTTTTCTTTACCAGAGAAACCCTACCTATTGGCGTATGTTGCTTTGTGTTGGCTGGGCTAGGCTTTAGCGGTAGCATTGTATTTTACAATTCTTTTTTGCCAGAAATAGCTACCGAAGATATGACCGACAAGGTGAGTGCAAAAGGTTTTGCGTATGGGTATATAGGCAGCGTAATATTGCTTATTTTAAATATTTTAATGTTGCTACAGCCCACTCTTTTCGGCATGGAAAAGGGAAGCGACTTGCCTGCACGTATTTCATTTCTTACAGTGGGGCTGTGGTGGTTTGGCTTTGGCCAATATTCATTTCACTATTTGCCCTCACAAACTATTGCCAAACTAAAAACATCAAGCGACAACTTATTGCTAATTGGCTTTAGGGAATTGACAAAAGTAATTGCAGAACTGCACTGGCAAACACTTTTAAAACGCTTTTTATTGGGCTTCTTTTTTTACAATATGGGCGTGCAGACGGTCATGTATATGGCCACGATATTTGGCAAAGACCAGTTGCATCTAGAAACCGCTAGCTTAATCATTGTTATTCTAATTATTCAGATTATTGCCGTAGCAGGGGCACAGGTATTTGCCAAAGTATCGGCAAAGTATGGCAATATAAAAGCCCTGTGTGGCCTTGTCTTTATTTGGATTGGGGTATGTATTAGTGCCTATTTTGTAGCAAACGCTACACAGTTTTATATACTCGCCGTATTGGTTGGGTTTGTAATGGGCGGGGTGCAATCACTATCTCGCAGTACCTATGCTAAACTAATTCCTGAAGATACCAACGACCATGCTTCCTACTTTAGTTTTTATGATGTGATGGATAAAGTATCCACTTTTGCGGGCACATTATCGTTTGGCTTTATAGCCCAAATGAGTGGCGGAATGCGTAATAGCACACTCGCCTTGAGTGTGTTCTTTGCAATTAGCTTACTGTTTCTGTTCCGTATTCCTTCAAAAAATATTTATGCAATTAGAAAGGAATAGCTGCATCGACAGTACTGCCATTGCCATAAATATTTTATAAATTGTAATAAAATAGGCTTAATTCGGGTATTTTTTAAGTATCTCAAAGCCCTTTCAATTAGTGTAAATAATCTTCCAATATTTTATTTTTAACCCTAACTTGTAAAATGTTTTGGTCTTAAATTGTGGAGAAAAATTTCTAAGCAATTATTCAACGAACAATAACCTCAAACTTTATTAATCACTAATGAAAAAAGTAATCATTAAAAACATCGCCTACATTGTCTTAGTCCCCATGATATTGGGTTGGTTTGCCTCTTG
Source organism: Cytophagales bacterium (assembly GCA_013297765.1). Lineage (GTDB taxonomy): Bacteria > Bacteroidota > Bacteroidia > Cytophagales > Cytophagaceae > REBA01. The sequence continues at coordinate 2,083 of JAAFID010000131.1, forward strand.
CAAACCAGAGAAAAAAGACAGTATGAAAACTTCCATAGACCTGCATCAAGGTTGGGAATTTCGTCAAGTAAAAAAAGACAGTTGGATGAAGGCGACTGTACCCGGCAATGTACACATGGATTTACTTGCCAACAAAGTAATAGCAGATCCTTTTTACCGCACCAATGAAAAAGACCAGCAATGGATAGACAAAGAAGATTGGGAATATAGAACCACATTTGCCGTTGAAAAAGCAATTTTACAAAGAGAAAATATTTCCCTGAATTTTGAAGGACTAGATACTTATGCCGATGTGTATGTAAATGATTCGCTGGTGTTAAAGGCCGACAATATGCACGTTGGCTGGGATGTATCAGTAAAAAAATATTTGAAAGAAGGTAAAAATTCTTTGAGAATCTATTTCACATCGCCCATCACCAAAACTATTCCGCTATACGACAGCTTGGGCTATATCCTTCCTGCCAATAATGACCAAGGCGATAAACGAGTAAGTGTATTTACCCGCAAGGCTGGATACCACTATGGCTGGGACTGGGGTCCTCGTTTCGTGACCAGCGGCATCTGGAGACCAGTTCATTTGCAGGCTTGGGACAATGCCACTATTCAAAACCTTCAAATAAATCAAACAGCACTTACCGATGATAAGGCGTCTATTACTGGTGTATTTGAAATTTTGGCAACCAAAGATGCTAAAGCTAAAGTAAGTTTAGGCGGTATAGACAATGGATTCAAATTGGTAGAAAATGAAGTGGATTTAAAAAAAGGCACCAATACTGTTTCCATTAATATTGAAATAGAAAAACCTGAAAAATGGTGGCCAAATGGTTTGGGCAACGCCAAATTGTATCAATTGGCGGGTGCATTAAAAATCAATGGAACCGTTGCAGATTCCATAAAATCTCGCATAGGCTTACGCACTGTAGAAGTGATCAATGAAAAAGATTCTATTGGAGAATCATTTTACTTTAAAGTGAATGGAGTACCCGTATTTATGAAGGGTGCGAACTATATCCCTTCTGACAATTTTTACAATCGTGTGGACAAAGCTAGGTATGAAATGTGGCTTAGTGCTGCGGTAAATTCCAATATGAATATGTTGCGTGTATGGGGCGGTGGAATTTATGAAAATGATATGTTCTACGACATGGCCGATGAAAAAGGATTGCTTATTTGGCAAGATTTTATGTTTGGTTGCAGCATGTATCCTGGCGATAGTGTTACGCACAGAAGAATAACTCAAGAGGCTGCCTACAATGTAAAACGCCTACGCAACCATGCCAGCCTTGCTTTTTGGTGTGGCAACAATGAAATGGACGAGGCTTGGCATACTTGGGGTTGGCAGAAAACGTGGAATTTGCATGGTGCCGATTCTGCAAAAGTATGGCACGATTACGAGGCGATATTTCACAATATTTTGCCCGACGCTGTGAAAAAATACGACAATCGTTTTTATTGGTCATCATCGCCAAAAATAGGTTTCCGTGATTTGCGTAGCACTAAGATTGGCGACATGCACTACTGGGGCGTGTGGCATGAAGAGAAACCATTTGCAGAATTTAAAAATTACATTGGTCGGTTTATGAGCGAATTTGGTTTCCAATCTTTTCCCGAGCTGAGAACTATTGAAAGCTATACCATTCCTAGCGATTGGAACATAGACTCTACAGTAATGAAGTCGCATCAACGCCACCCAAGAGGAAATCAAGTCATTCGTGAATACATGCAACGTGATTACAAAATGCCCAAAGATTTCAAAAACTTTATTTACCTGCAACAAGTGCAGCAGGCACAGGGCATGCGTATGGGCTTAGAAGCACACCGCCGCAAAATGCCCTATAATATGGGTACCCTGTACTGGCAGCTTGATGATTGCTGGCCTGTAGCATCGTGGTCGGGTATAGATTACTATGGTCGCTGGAAAGCCATGCAATACCATGTGCGAAAAGCCTATATGCAAACACTTGTGTCGCCTACAGAAGACAACGGAATTACTGCTGTGTGGGTGGTGAACGACAAGTTGAGCAACATTGAAGCAAAATTAAAAATAAGCATACTGGATTTTAGTGGAAAATCATTGATGGAAAAAGAAATGCCTATTACCATTCCTGCCAATTCTAGCAAATCTTATTTCTCTTCCAAAACTACAGATTTGTTAAAAGGCATGAACAAGAAAAATGTGGTATTGGTTTGCTCTATTTCAGATGGTGACCAACTGATTTCAAGAAACGAACTTTACTTTGTAGCACCTAAAGAAATGCTGCTTGATGTTCCTAAAATTGAACGCTCCATAGCCGCAACTTCTGAAGGCTTTAAAATTACTTTGAAGTCAGATAAGCTGGCTAAAGACGTGTATTTGGATGCAAAGGCGGAAGGAGTATATTCAAATAATTATTTTGACCTATTGCCTGGCGAAACAGTAGAGATATTATTTACACCGAAAGAAAAAGGAGCAACATTAGCAGAAGATTTAAAAATAATGACATTGGTAGATGCTAAATAGGTGAGATTAAAATTAAAAGGAGAGGTTGGAATGCCTTCCAACCTCTCCTTTTCTTGGTTCTCTATTTTTCCAATACTTTTCCTTTTTAACCATACTTTTAATTTGAATTTTATGAACTACAACACCCTTCTTTTCGCATTATTAGTATCTATTTTTATATCTAGCTGTGAAGGGCCTAAAGGTGACCCAGGACCAATTGGGATACCTAGCCCACCGCCTACTCAGGCTAGACAAGGCTTTATAAAAGGAAGCCTAAATACTAAAGTCGATGGAATGCCTAAAGATTTCAATTTTGATTTTGAAGGCAAAAATTATGGAGATGAAAATTACTATGAAGTAATTAATGACTCTATTACCAATATCAGTATAGGTAAAATATATGCGACCAATGGAGAGCCTTATATTAGTGGCAAATGTTTACTGGCATTTACAGTAAAAGACATGAAAAATTTGCAAAATCCTAAATCCAATGCTATTCAATTAAATTTTAGAAAAGACTTGACCAAAGCCCAACTATTGGATGTAAATGTTTATAGTATGCTTTTAAGAGGTTCTATCCGAACGAATGATTCTATCAGCTTTACAGAAGTAAAATATGATTCTATAAGCAGAATAATTCAAGGGAAATTTTATGCAAGAATCTTTCAAAGAGATGCCGCAGGAAATGCGATATATGAAAATAAAATTTCTAATGGTTCCTTCAATTCGGAGATTTACCGTCAATTTAGAAATAGTAAGTAATGGAATAATATGACGACGAGAGCGAGACGCTTTCAGGATAAAGGAGCACAAGGAGACGCTTGCGCCATAGGGATTCTATCCACCTTTTCCCCTTTCCGTTCAATACCATTTCGTTACCAAAACAGCACCGAGGGGCGGTTTAATACCTCCGCTTACACAGCGACATTGGTAGACCTACTACCATCTCTTATACAACATGTAACAAATTCACATCTGTTACTTCACGACACACTCGGCGCTAGCGGGAATGGGGGGTGCTGAAATTAACCAAGGTGGTCCAAGACCTAGGGTTTGGAATAACTCTGAGATGGTAGACTCATGGCATAGCTTGCAAGATGTACCCAGTGAACCATCTTTAAAATATATTCGATAATTTTATGAAAGCAAATATTTTATCCATCTTTCGTTGCATTTTTATATTAATTACTCTGAACCTTATAGCTATGCTACCGTGTAATAGTCAAAAACAATCGTTGCTACATATAGGACTTATAGGAGAATATTACGAAGAAAACTATTTCAGAATATTCAATCCAGAAAAGCAAATCAGCCAAATTAAAATTAAATACAAGTATGATTTACAAACAAAAAGTTCTTTAAAAGGGTTAATGTTTTTTACTCAAGGCAAGCTAATAGCAGGTCAGGAGGTGAGTGTATTTCGTAGTGATTATGGTGATGAATTCATATTCTCTGATGTTGTCGTAACCGACTTTAATGGTGCTGTATTAGAAAGGCTGACTAACAATAGAATAAATTCATCACCTACAAATTATTGCTACTCACATCCCTTTGCAGTTTCCCCAAGTAATAGTAAAATACTTTTTTCAACAAATTCGAGAAAAATCCCTCCTCAAGGACAGAGTTGGACTAAAGAGCAACTTCGGGAATCTTTTGGAGGTGGTGGGAAATTTGTTTATAGTTTGATGGATTATAACACTAAAAATATATTGTTTACTACAGAGAGATTTGGAAAGAGTACAAGTACAGAAGTTGGAGACCAACCTTGGAGTCCAGATGAGAAAAATATTTTATATACAGTGACCGAGCCTATAAAAACGAACCTGAGTTTAATGGGAAAGAAGATACATCAAAATCAACTAGACAGTTCTCAAGTAGGCTTGTATATTTTTAATTTTGAGAAGGGGAAAGACATCAAGTTTTTTCCCAAGGTGAAGGAAGCAGAGTGGAATCCAAGCAACAACACCATTGTATATTTGTTGAATAGCGATATCTACGTTTATGATTTTGATACTGATACCCATAAGCTGTTTTTGAAATCTGCCGTTGATGCAGGTTTTCATATTGGTCATGTCCGTTGGACACCAGACGGGGAATATTTATTTGTTCAGTGTGTGTACAAAAAGAAAAAGGATGAGAAATTGTACAATGTAAAAGATGGCAAAGAAGTGAATTTTAAAAAACTTAATATTGGTCATCCCTATTTTACTTGGCGATGAGGTTCTAACCCCCTGCCCCCTTCTATTCCCCAGCCTGTGAACTAATATCTGGTGCAAGGGTCACCCTTGTACCTTTTCATTTTTCCAGCTTCTCGCTGGGGAGTCTTGCCCTGAAATAGGCTTTTGAGTGCAATATAGGTTTGTGGTTATTCATTATCCCAGTGTTTATCTGGGTTTATTGCTGTGTGTAGTATTGCGATGATGCGTACATTTTTGGTGTCTTCGTTTATAGAGAAATGCATCATGAAGGGAAATTTATTGATAGGTATACAGCGAATGTTGTCGTATCGCACTTGGAAGAAGGGATTTGTTTCAAGTACCTTGGCAGCAGTTTTGATGGCCATTGCAAACCGCTTTCCTAGTCCTTGCTGTTGCAGGTTGTAGTAATCAATGTTTTTTTGCAGTTGTATAAGAGCTTCATGCGGAAAGAGTACAGCAAATTTTTTACGAGCAGGCATTATTCAAGTTTTAGTTTTTTGAACGCCTCCTCAATGGGTATAAAATCACTGTCCTTTGCATTAGCTAGTCTTTTGCGAACAATTTCTTTGTGCCATTCAGGCACAGAGAAATTATTTTTTTGGTCTTCATTGTTGATGAGTTTAATGGCCTTGACCTGCTCCAGTTCTTGAAGTAAACGGAGCGAATGGGGATGGCAAAGCTCAACGAGGATGGTTTGAGGTTGCATATGATTAATGGGTATAAGCCTGTTTTGTTTTAAAGTCACGAATAGCCATATCTAGGAAATTGACGACCACCTCTGGTCGAAGTTACGCCTGCGGCTAAACTTCGACCTAAAATGACGTAAGTTTTCAACTTACGAATAATATTGGCAATAAACCAACTTCACCTTCATAATCTCTTGCACTACTGTACCAATAATCTTTTCCATTAGATACAAAGCCAGCCTCTACTGGGTTTTGATGCAAGTAATTCAACCGTTGCTCCACCATTTCTATCGTAACCAACTCCATCGGATGGTTGTTTTGCTGCCAAAATTGATAAACTTCATTGTTGGAATTTCGCTTCCCTGCTCTGCCAAACATCCACAGCAACCATTCTCGCCTACTCTCTTGCACATTTTCACTTATTGCTTTTAGCAGGGCTTTAGAAGTATGCCGCTTCAAATCTCGCATTATATCCGATAAATTTTTATCGGCAGAACTTATGATTAGATGCACATGGCTAGGCATAATGACCCAAGCATACAACTCCATTCCTTTATTTTCAATACAATATCGCAACGAATCTACCACAATATCAAAATAAATTTTGCGGGTAAATACATCTATCCAATTTACCGTAGCAAAACTCACAAAATAAAGTTCCCTTGAATCATGAAAAATATACTTTCTTCCCATAGACTAAAAATAATAGATTTATGGAAAAAGATAGATACGAAAGTTGAAAACTTTCCTCATTTTAGGTCGAAGTTACGCCTGCGGCTAAACTTCAACCAGATTTTGATTTTTTAAACTTAGACCAGACGGGGTGACTAGGCGGGCTTTTTCACAACAATTTTTGTTACTAAAAATGTACATATTAATATTCCTGGAAGAAAATATGAATGATAGTACAATCCCTCAATTAATTTTGAAAATGCTAATGAAAATAGTAAACTACCATTATGATAAAAAGATAGGTTTACAAGCACAACTACAAAACCAGAAATAAACATTATAAACAGCAAAAATACCCATCTTAAAACTTTAAAATCTATTTCAGACCTAAATAGTTTTAGTAAAACAAAATTAAAACTATATACTACTGACAAAAAAAAATATACATATGAATAATATTGAAATTTGTTCGAAAATCTTATTTGAAAACATTCCAACAATGGTATTTGACAAGGTTGAAAAATATAGTGGATTATAATATGCATAATAGTGTTAGTCAAAAACAACCACAATATCATTCTAAATAATAATTTCATTTTGTTTATTTCAAGATGAAACGAAAATTAGGCTGATAGATAAACATATTTGAATACCTATAAAAATCCCTCCCTTTTCCTGAACTTAATCTATAATTTCGGTAATCTCGATTATCTAATAATCTGTAATCTGGTGAGATACTAATTCTAGAAACATCATTTTTCTCGAAAGACCAAAAACCAAGCAGTTGTGATAACGTATTTGGAGTTTCCGCATTGCCATCAGTAAAATCAAAGCCATCTTTTATGTAAGCCCCAATTTCTGTAACATGTACTTCAATGTTACTAGCATCTTTATATTCTAGGGTCCCTATTGCTATAAAATGAATATTGCAATCACCGACAGACGAGAAAAAATCATCTATAGGGTCTGTAAATTTATTTTGTTCAATTTCAATAGATTTATAGTAATAATATTCAAATTTTGGCATAATCTCAATTGCGGTTTTAACACCAGCTTCACTTAATTCTTCTGGTTTTATCGTTTTGGTTACAAATTTACCATCATTGATTTGTTGCACACCAAAAAGGGTTGTTTTATTTATGGAAGTTGGTAAAGTACAAATTCCGTCTGCCACCATTTTTCGTATTTCATTGCTCAAACTTTTTTGAGCATTTTCATTTAGATATTCTTTAGTATTAATTGCGTTTTCCCACTGCGTTTTTACTCGGTCAAATTCTAAAGCCCATGATAAAGTAAAATCATTCAGTTTAGGCTCGCTCTCCCATGGATAATTGTTTGCAACCCCCCTCTGGTCTAAGTTTAGCCGAAGGCGTAACTTAGACCTAATATGACGTAAGTTTTCAACTTACGAATAATATTGGCAATAAACCAACTTCACCTTCATAATCTCTTGCACTACTGTACCAATAATCTTTTCCATTAGCTACAAAGCCTGCCTCTACTGGGTTTTGATGCAAGTAATTCAATCGTTGCTCTACCATTTCTATCGTAGCTAACTCAATAGG
>JAAFID010000132.1 GCA_013297765.1 Cytophagales bacterium
GTAAGAGGAGGCATTATGCCCTACCGCACCACCATCAATGGCAGCCCACCCACCCAAGGCAAACTCACCTACGACCAGCTTACCGCAGGCAGCTATACCATCACACTCACCGACCAAAACAACTGTACGCTACAAAGCACCACCACCCTTACTGCCCCAGCACCCATTGTCTATGCCAATATCACCACCCAAAACCCCACCTGCTTTGGCAGTACCGATGGCAGTATCGCCATAGATATTGTCGGAGGCACCCTCTTCAAAGGCATAGGCTACAGCACCCAAGCCACCGACCCCAATGGCAATAGCACCAGCAAAACTGGAGTCAATTTTCAAGCTACTAAATTACCTACAGGAACATACCAGTTCAATACCACAGACGACCTAGGTTGCACCTTATCACAATCCATCACTCTAGTAGAACCTGAGGTACTGAGTACCCAAATCACCGCCCAAGACGTGGCCTGCAAAGGCGAAAGCACAGGCTACCTCTTTGCTGTGGGCAAAGGTGGCACACCACCCTACAGCTATGTACTTACAGCAGCTGCAACAGCAAAGCCAGTACCCAGCATTCCCCAAGGTCCAGGCATATTTGCCAACAATATTGCCCAAGGAATTTACAACATAGAAGCTACCGATAGCAAAGGCTGCAAACTACCCAAAACAGTAGTACAAAAAATAGCCGAACCAGAAATAGCCCTAAGCCTAGTTACCGAAACCGTATCGCCCAGTTGCTATGCCTATACCGATGGACAAATAAAAATAAAAGCCACAGGTGGCTGGGGTACCTACAGCTATGCGATAGACAACAAAGCATTTGACAAAACCGCTACCTACACCCAACTAAAAGCTGGGAACTATACCCTCGCCGTACAAGACAAGCTGAACTGCAAAGCCAGTGTAGTGACCACACTTACCCAACCCCCATTGCTGATTGCAAAAATCAAATCGAAAAAAGATGTGCTTTGTAATGGTGGCAATAGTGGTATGGCTACCATCACCACTATAGGCGGCACACCGCCCTATACGTTTCAAAATACGACCAATCCTTTTCAAACCGATAGTACCTTTACCCAACTAAAGCAAGGGAGCTACCTATTGCAAGCCAAAGATGCCAATGGCTGTAGCGATACTGCACAAGTACGCCTTGCAGAACCTACGGCATTGGTATTAAGTGCAGCTACCATCACCAATGCCGCCTGCAACAAACCCAATGGATCAGCTACAGTTCAGGCTGTAGGAGGCATACCTGGCTATACTTACGGTTGGGTTTTTGATTCCAATATAAAAAATCCTTCTATAAACAATGTCTATTCGGGTGCCTACTATGCCACCGTTACTGACCAAAACAATTGCAAAGATACTACCCTAGTGTACATCAACGATGATGATGGCCCTAGTGTAAACCAAAGTACCACCAAAGCCGCCACCTGTGCCAATAAGCCCGATGGCGAGGCAGCAGTAGCAGTAACCAAAGGCCATCCACCCTATACCTGTTTGTGGCCAAGCAATGCAGGGAGTGCTACCACTACTGCTGTTAAAAATCTATTATCGGGCAACTATAGGGTAGAGGCCACAGACAGCAAGGGTTGCAAAGGAAGTACTGTAGTGACGGTAACCGCCCCACCGCCGCTCATCATCAAAACAGATTCAATCACAAACCCTATTTGTGCGAAAGACTGCAATGGCAGAATTGAGGTCACAGCTCTTGGTGGTATAGCCCCCTATCGCTATGGTTGGGCAGAAAACAATCAAAAGACCAAAACAATAGACAACCTATGTTCTGGCAGCTACACCGTAACCATTACCGACAACAACCAATGTGAATTGCAAGACACCATCACGCTAATAGACCCAGTGATTAAACTTTCCCTAGGTGATTCGGCAGTAATATGCCAAGGGCAGGTAGTGAGCCTAGATGCTGGCACAGAAGGGGTGACCTACCAATGGACTTCTAACAATGGATTTTCAAGCACAGACAGAAAGGTGAAACTGAAGGATGCAGGGAAATATATCCTTGAAGTAATCAACAAAAATGGTTGTGCCATTGCCGATACTTTTAAAGTAATCACTTCTACCAAACTACTGAAAGCCCTATTTTTAATGACTGGCAAAGCCAATGTACTAGATACAGTAAATCTGATAGAATATTCTTGGCCCATGCCTGAAAGCATCAATTGGACATTTGACAAAGAGCTGGAATGGGTAAAGCAAGACCAAGATTGGCAGTACCTGAAACTAACCCAGCCCGGCCGCTACAAAGTAAAGCTGATGGCAAAACTGGGCGAGTGTGTAGATTATGTAGAAAAAGAAATCATCGTATTGCCAGCCGATAGCTTGCCCAACGCACAGCCCAGACTTGGTTTTAGTGGCATAGAGCAAGTATCCTTATTTCCAAACCCGAATTCGGGGCAGTTTGCCATAGACGTAACCCTTACCGAAGCGATGAATGTAGAGGTAGCGGTAAGCAATATCTATCAAGACAGTCCATTATACACTATTTCCAAATCAGGAGCCGCTAAATACCATGTCAATTTGAATTTGCTGCAACTAGCTCAAGGAGCATATTATGTACAAGTAAAAACCGCCAATGGGTTTAAGACGGTCAAGTTTTTGGTGCAGTGATGGGAGGCTTTTGCTATCAACTTTGTCATGCAGAACGCAGTGGAGCATCTGATACTAGTTGTAAAACACCTTATTATTACGCACCCAAAGCAGATGTCTCGTTGGTACTCGGCATGACAAAAGAAGAGAAAGTGCCAGAAGATAATTATCTTTATCATGCAGAACGCAGTGAAGCATCTGATAGTAGTAGCCTAGAGCGTTGCGACATACCACAATTCAGATTTCTCTCTTCGTTCGAAATGACAAAAAATGAGCAGTAGAATAATGGCTACAGGAAAAATCAATTTTCAATATATTTATTAACTTTGCAATATGAATTCAATAAGAGTAAATATATTAAATCCTAAGGCTGTAAGACTTTTGGAAGATTTAGCAGACTTAAAATTGATTTCAATCCAAGATACATCTAAAAATAGATTTGCAGAAGTACTTCAAAAATTACGCTCAAAATCTAAAAATACACCTTCTATTGAAGAAATAGCTAAAGAAGTAGCGTTTGTACGTAAAAAGCGTTAAGCAAAATAATGAGATAAGAATTATTATTGATACTAACCTTTGGATTAGTTTTTTGATTAGTAAAGATTTTTCCAAATTAGATCAACTCATTTTCTCAAAAAAAGCTGTTTTGATTTTTAGTCAAGAATTACTCGATGAATTTTGTGAAGTAGCAAACAGACCTAAGTTTCGACGTTTCTTTTCTCTATCTGATATAGAAGAAATATTGGAAATCATTGAAGAATTTTCTGATTTTGTTAAAGTACATACACAAGTTGAAATTTGTAGAGATGCTAACGATGATTTTTTGCTTTCATTATCAATTGATGGAAATGCAGATTATTTATTAACTGGAGATAAAGACTTGCTAGAATTAATGGAATTTGGAAATACCAAAATACAAACGATTTCAAACTTTTTGCTATCAGTACAAAAGTAAGGAATAACAGATTGATTGAAATGTATGTTCTTAGTGAAGCAGATGTCTCGTTGCACTCGACAGGACAAAAGAAGAGAAAGTGCCAGAAGATAATTATATTTGTCATGCAGAACGCAGTGAAGCAGCTGATAGGGCGTAGTAGAACACCTTATATACTTAATTTTTTTTTTGAAAATATTTTTATATTGCAAATGTTTAAAAAAATATGAAAACAATAGATAAAGAAAAACTAATAAACAATCCTGTTTATTTTTCCAACAACAAGTCTGAAGCATTGGAAGATGCTTTAAGGATGTTTTTGGAAACTTTTAAAGAGTATGCGTCACTAAATGACTTATCAGCCGATCAAATATCTTCTTTTCAACAACTTATTATGGAAACATATCAAGAAAGAAAAGCTGTTTATTTTTTAGAAAGTAAATTTTCTAACTTTACTGATTACATTGATACAGCGATTAATTTTGCTTTAAATACATCTCTTCAAAGTAATGATAAAGAGAATATTACAAAAGTATTTTACTACAAAAATAAGCATCGACTAGTAAGCAATGAACAACATTGAAAATTCTAAAGAAAATAGTAAGGAAGATACAGAAAAAGTAGAAGCCCTTCAACCTCAAGTTCCAAAAAACAAAGTTCAAAATATGTTTCAAGAACTTGAAATAATGGCTATGCAAAAAGGAAATAGAAACTCACTTGACCTTAGCAAGTTGGATAAAGAGCAAATTGACAAAGTTCTAGAAACAATGTCAGAAAACGAGAAAAACTCATTCGCCTTTCATACAAAACGACTTGACGCTATTAAAGAAATAGAACTTCGAAAAATTGAGGCGTCTGTGATAAACCAAAAAACTTTTAAAGTAGTTCTGATTGGTGCTATCCTTATTATACTTCCTGCACTTACAGTAGCGATATTGTTTTTTAAAGAAACATACTTTATTCCTTGGCTTACATTCTTAACAGGTATATTAGGAGGATTTGGACTTAGTAAGGTAACTAGTGGAATACTTAATCCTTCTGAAACCAAAAATCCGATAAAGGAAGACGAAAGCAACAACTAACAAATCTACAATGAAACAGTTTTGGGGAACAATGATAGACCAAACTGCTAAAGATTTGCACGAACAAGTGAAGATAAGCCATAATCAATGGAACAAAGATATTTAATGGATATGTCGAAATAAGCAATCTTTTGTCACGCTGAGCAAAGCGAAAGCGTCTGATAGTAGTAGCCTAGAGCGTTGCGACATACCACAATTCAGATTTCTCTCTTCGTTCGAAATGACAAAAAAAAAATGAGCAACTTCTTGACACGAAAAGCGAACTTGGGGTAAAGACAGAAAACAAATAAAACAATTAATCGATTACCAGCAATCAACACAACCTATCCTTATATTTTTATCTCACCACACGCTGAAAGCTATATTACCATATCGTTTACAGATAAATAGCTATTTACTGTTCTTTACCATTGCCCTAAGTCATACTTTTGGTGTACAAAGTCAAGATTTAGCAACGATTGGCAAAAGTAAAGATCCTATCAAAATTACTGGCTCTGTAGGCACCAATCAAATCTTCTATGCCATATCGGGCATTGCCTCTAGGCGATTGCCTTACAACTACTTTTATACTGGCAACATCAATATTAGCCTTTATGGTTTGTCCATTCCGCTTTCTTATACGTTCTCTAACCAGCAATCTCAATTTCAGCAACCATTTAACCAATATGGCATACAGCCCAGTTATAAGTGGGTCAAAGCCTACGCAGGGTACAGCAACATGGTGTTTTCGCCCTACAGCCTAAACGGACATGTTTTTTTAGGTGCAGGAGTAGAACTAACACCGCCAGGCTTATTTCGCTTTGCCGCCATGTATGGCCGCCTACAGAAAGCTGTAGAGGAAGATACTACCGCAAAATACAATTTGCCCATGTACCAGCGTATGGGATATGGCCTAAAGGCAGGGATAGGTAAGGGCAATAACTTTATAGATTTGGTGGTTTTTCATGCCCACGACAGGGAAAGTTCCTTGGAAAAAATACCCGTACAAACTGATGTATTACCCGCAGAAAATCTAGTATTGGGCTTTAATTTCAGCAAAACATTGGCCACACGATTCCTCTTCACAGGCGAGTACGCCCAAAGTGCATTTACTAGAGACGTGCGGGCAGTAGAAAATACCAGTGCTGTACCTACCCTTTACCGAGCGACTACTTTTCTATTTACCCCTCGCTCTTCCACCTCGTATTACCATGCCTTGCGTACCAATATTACCTACACAGTGACTGGCTTTTCTGTGGGTATAGGGTACGAAAAGATAGACCCCAATTATCGAACCTTGGGAGCGTATTATTTCAACAATGATTTGGAAAATATTACCCTAAATACTACAAAGAAATTATTTAAAAGCAAGGTAAATATAGCCAGCAATATAGGCGTACAGCGGAACAACCTTAACGAACAAAAAGTAGCCACCATGAGAAGGTTTATAGGGGCTATCAATATCAACTATGCTCCATCGCCCAAATGCAATATATCGGCAAATTATTCTAATTTTCAAACTTTTACTAGAGTACGTCCTGTATTTGAAAAAATCAATCAACTGACCCCTTACGATAATTTGGATACCTTAAATTATGTACAACTGACCCAAAGTGCAGGATTGAATTCCAATTATGTGCTAGGAAACTTACAAGAAACCAAGAAAAGGCAAAATATCAACGTATCGCTTACCTACCAAGTAGTAGGGGAAACCTATGGCAATAGAAATGCGAATACGGGAACTGTATTTTACAATGGCAACTTGGGCTACAGCTATTTTATAGTACCACAGCAATTCAATATTAGCCTAGCCATCAATACCAATGTGAGCAAATTTGCTGAAAACAAGACGACCATGCTTGGCCCTACGGTGAGTGTTTCCAAGACTGCTTTTGAAAACAAATTGCGTACGACCCTTAGTAGTTCTTGGAACAAGTCATTTGCCGAAAATACTTTAGGTGCTAGGGTATTCAATGTAAGGCTAAGCAGTAGTTACATGATTCATAAAAAACACAACTGCAATGCAAGTGTGGTAGTCCTAAACCGCAATAAAAATAGCAATGCTGCTGGTTTTACAGAACTTACAGCAATATTAGGTTATGTTTTTAACTTCTAATTTATTACCTTCCATTTTTAAGCATATTTCTACAAGCTCATGAAAATATTTTTGTTATTCATTTCACTTTTTTGGGTGTGTAACCTCAATACTACCTTGGCTGCACCTATAGAGAGAGACAGCACTGAAGAACAAGCTGCGGAGCTTACACATTTTGAGAAGCAAAATACATCTCTTACTGGTTCAATCAATAGTTTAGAGAACTTATTGGAACAAGACTTTACGGAAGATACCACTAAAGCACAAGGGTATGTAAACAAAGCCCATAGTTTGTATAAGAAAGTAAAGGACGAAAGTCGTATTGTAGATATTTTAGATTTTACCCAAACACAAAATTTGCCTGTGGCTATTGGCAAGAACCTTTCGGGCATAGACTATATGATAGTGTTGGACAGTATGGTATTTACCCCGCAGGGCGGATGGATTACCTCTTACATGTCGCTAGAAATACCGCAGGGTGGAAAAAGATTGGCATTTAGAGGGGCTGCTATAAAGTTTACCAAGAATGGTATAGCTGCCGATGCCAGACTGCAGTTGATTGAAGATTACCCTATAAAAATTGGAGAAAAGATGCTGCTCAACCTGAAGTCGGCCGAACGTAAAACTTTTGTAGATTTTGATTGCAAAGGCTATAAGTCGATGGGTGTTCAAGCGGAGTTGGAATTTAGCCGAGACCTTCTCGTTCCAGAATATGCCGATGGAAGCCTAATGCCTGAACCAGCCAGAGTAAAAGGTGTCTTTGAGGTAAATACCATGAGAGAATGGGGCGAAATCATTGCAAAAGTATCTTTGCCCTCTTTTCAAGTAAAGGGTTTGAAAGGTTTTGGTTTTAAAATTTCAGATGCAACGATAGACCTTAGTGAAATAGCCAATGCTCCAGGGTTGGTTTTCCCCCCTTCATACCGTCCAACTTCTGCACCAACCCCCAATAACCCTATGTGGCAAGGGGTGTTTATAAGACAGGCAACCATCAGTATGCCACCACAATTTGAGAGTACAGAACAAAAAAGACTTTCATTTTTTGCAAACAATTTGATGATAGATGAGGTAGGTGTTTCTGGAGAATTAGGCGTAAAAAATCTGCTATCGCTTGACAAAGGCAGCATGGATAGCTGGAAATTTTCCATTGATTCTTTGTTTATTAGTTTATCTTCTAATCAGCTTATAGGTGGTGGATTGACAGGCGGGCTGGGCGTGCCCATACTAGGCGATGAGCCACTAAAATACCAAGCAGTAGTGAATATAGGCGGCAATTATCTGTTTAATGTAACTACTACTGGGCAGAGGAAAATTCCATTGTGGGCAGCAGAAGCCATGATAGAAAGTGGTTCGGGTATTGAGATAAGGGTTACAGATACTAAATTTTTGCCTAGAATTTACTTGAATGGCAACCTGTCCGTAGGTAATGCCGATGTAAAATTAGCAAACATCAAGTTTGAGCAATTGCAATTACAGACAGTAGTACCCTATATAAAAGTGGGGGCTATGTCTCTAGGGTCTGATAAAAACCAACAAAAATTATCCAATTTCCCTATTACCCTCAAAGAAATAGGAGTAATATCACATGAGAATGAAGTAGGCATTGCACTAACGGTAGCAGTCAATTTTGTAGGTGAAGGCGACGGAGGCTTTGCAGGCGAAGGCAGCTTTACCGTATGGGGAGAGCATAAAAAAGTAGAAGGAAGGCATCAGTTGAAATTTAAAACGATAGAAGTACGGGGAGTTAAAATAGATATTGATGGAGGGGCATTTAAGCTCAAAGGTCAAATTGAAGTTTATAAGCAACATCCAGTCTTTGGCAAGGGTTTTAAGGGTGCTATAGAGGCTACATTCACCCCTGGACTGCAAGTGGCAGCAATGGTTCAATTTGGAACAGTAAATGACTATAGGTACTGGTATGCCGACGCTCTGGCAATCTTGCCCCAAGGCATCATAGTAGCACCAGGCTTTGGGTTGTATGGATTCGGAGGTGGTGCCTACTACCACATGAAAAGAGAGTTGCTAAAACCAGTAGTACTGCCCACCGAAGGCAAGGAGAACCCAATCGACACCACTTTAGATGCAGGTAAGTCCCTTTCTGGCGTACGGTACCTGCCCGATAATTCAAAAGGGTTGGGCATTAAAGCAACCGTAGTAGTGGGTACTTTCCCATCGCCACAACCCTTCAATGCAGATGCTACTTTTGAAATCACCTTCAATACCAAAGGAGGAGTAGATTATATCGCTTTTGGAGGCGATGCGTATTTTATGACGGCCATCAATAAACGAAGTGCCAAAGCCCCTGTGTATGCAACTTTACGGATGGAGTATGATGTGCCAAACAAATCGCTATTTGGCAACTTGACCGTATTTATGAACGTGGCAGGCGGTATGATTAGGGGCATACAACCCGATAATAAAGCAGGGTCTGCCACCTTATATTTTTCGCCACAAGATTGGTACATACACATAGGCACTCCCGACCAAAGAATTGGGCTAAAATTAATCAATGTATTTGATGCTACGAGTTACTTTATGGTAGGCACCAAAATGCCCGGTATGCCAGAGCCGCCGCCACAGGTGAAGGGGATTTTGCAACAAGATTTTGCATTTATGAGAGATGAAAATGCCCTACGCTCTGGAGGAGGATTCGCCTTTGGTGCTAGTCTAAGTATGACTACTGGCGACCTGCGGTTTACCATCTTCTACGCCCGATTAGATGCAGGAGCTGGGTTTGATATCATGCTCAAAAATTATGGAGAAGGGGTACGTTGTGCAGGAAGAGCAGAGCCATTGGGCATCAACGGTTGGTATGCATCGGGGCAGGCGTATGCGTATGTGCAGGGTAAAATTGGTATCAAAGTAGATCTTACTTTTGTAAAAGGAGAATACGACATTATCAAATTGGGTGCAGCAGCGGTGCTGCAAGCCAAGCTACCCAACCCATTCTGGATGCAGGGTACGGTAGTTGGATATT
>JAAFID010000133.1 GCA_013297765.1 Cytophagales bacterium
GTGCAGAGAAAATAATCAAGAATGAATATTGGTATTATCTTGCAAAGTTCTTTTTATTGAAAAATAATATCCGAAGAAATGATTAAAACCCTTTATAAAAAAATCTTCTCTGAAAAAACAAGGCTGAATATTAGGTTTTTCATTAATAAAACGAAAGCCCCACTTTATAGAGGTAGTAAATACTATTGCAATTGTTGCAATCATGGCTTTTCTACTTTCTTAACCAAAGGAAATATTCCTAGACCCAATGCAGAATGCCCTAATTGTGGCTCTTTGGAACGTACTCGTTTACTTCTTTTTTACTTGCAAACTGAAACAACCATTTTTTCAGAGCCAACCAAACTGCTCCACATAGCACCTGAGATGGCTCTATCCTCCATATTTAAAGAACATAAAAATATTGATTATATAGATGGGGACATCAACCCTGCTTATGCCACCCATATTATCGACTTGACCAAAATAAATTATCCCGACAATTTTATTGACATGATTATTTGTGCTCATGTTTTAGGTCATATTCCTGATGAAGAATTGGCTATTCAAGAAATGTATAGGGTACTAAAAAAAGATGGTTTTGCCATTATTATGACATTGATTAGTAATAATGAAAGTACTTTTGAAAGTACCAAAATAATGACTGAAAAAGATAGGCTAATGAAGTATGGAGAAGCAGACTTGTGTCGACTTCATGGTCAAGATTTTGCTGATAGACTAGAAAAGCAAAATTTTAAGGTAGAGAGAATTGATTACCGACAGCATTTCACCCAACAAGACCAACAAAAGTACTCCCTAGGCAATGGAGAAAGGGAGTTAATTTTTAAGTGCGTGAAATTATAATAATTGTATCATGATAAAAAAAAGCCTTTACACAAAATACTTATTTTATCTGTGTGTATTTGGGTGTACATTTTCTTTTGTAACTGACGAAATTTTTGATGTAGGAAAAATTTATCCTTTTTTTTCGTGGAAGTTATTTTCTCAGCCTCTTGGAACAAAAAATTACATTGAAGAATTTAGAATATATTCAAAAAAAAATTCAGATTCATTATACCATAGAAATGCTATCAAGAAAACAGAAACTTTTAGTACAGATGAGTATGTATATACATTGTATTATTTTACAACAAAAGCTATAAAAAATCCGCAAAACTATAAAGCTAGGTTATATGATTTCTGTAAACATGTTGAACCTGATCAAGATAATTACAAAATCGTATTAGAGTCATATAAACCAAGTGATTTACAAAATATTCAAAATAAAAATAGGTATGATACAACAACTGTTGTCACTTTTTAATGGCTATAAATCGTCTGAATATATACTGTCAAAGACTGGAGAAGAAATAAACTATACTCAGAATATAAAACAATTTTGTACTGGTTTTTATGCCATGCAAATAGTGATTATTTGGTGGTTTATATATAAAACAAATATTTACTATTTTCTTTCTCAACGTCCAAAATCCTTGTTTGAGCCAATGCATTATTTTGCCAAAATATTTATGCCTTCACCGCCTTTGCCATTTATGTATTACAGTATAGTGGGGGTTGGAGTAATTTTAACACTGTATATTTTAAGATTAAAAAAAACTCCTCATATGATAATTAGAGTAATACAATTGTTCATTGTGATGTGGATAAATCTCTTTCAATGGAGCTTTGGGTTTGCTTCTGATACATCAGATTTGGTAATTCTTGTATGCTTATGTTCCTTATTTATACCTATTCGGTCAGAAATAAACTTTAAAGAAAAAGAAATGCAAAATAGGATGATTCATTATTATTTTGCTGGTATATTTATAACATATACTATATCTGGACTTTGGAAGGTATTTGGAATTGCTTATAAATTATCTTTCAAACCAACCGAGGTAAGTTGGCTTAGTCCTAATGCAGCATTATACAATGCTGTAGTAACAAATAGAAATTATGATTTCGCTATTGAGCCGATTCTAAAATTTTATCAATTTCCACTATTTTGGCAAATTTGTTTTATTCTAGTATTATTTATCCAATTATTCTGTTGGCTGGGAGCATGTCGACTCCCACTGAGAATGTGGGTAGGATTAAGTTTATTTATATTCCATGAAGTCAATAATTTTTTCTTTAATATTGATTTCCCTCCTGCATGCGTTGTACTCCTAGTCATTTGCTTCCCATATCACCTTTTTAACAAATCAAAACTTAACTATAATACATCAATTACTTTATCTACTAATGGTGATTTCGTTTACACCAAAACCTACCTCAACGGCGATGTGGATTGGTATAAAGGATTTACTGCCTTTAGAGAAATAATGTATGATAGGCACCCTGTATGGGGTGGCTTGTGGTTTGTACCAGGGGCATGGGTATTTTACAAAATATTACCTTTGCAAAAATTAATAACTCCCAATCACACCCCCATCATAATAAAGGGAGACCAGTAGTTTGATTGTTGGTTATAACATAGAAAAAATTTAAAGTTTCAAAATTTAGAAACTATTTGTAAATTCAACAAAAAGTAGATGCGTTATTTTCAAACAACGTTTTTAGAAGAAGTAGATACATTCATAGCTAAACTAGATCCAAAAACAATAAAGAAGATATTTTATAATATTGACGTTGCAGAACAAACCAACGACCCTAAATTATTTAAAAAATTAAACCATGATATTTGGGAATTTCGTACTCAATATGGGGGGCTTCAAATTAGATTATTGGCATTTTGGGATAAATCAGATAAACAATCTACTTTGGTTATCGCTACCCATGGATTTATCAAGAAAGAAGACAGAGTTCCTAAAAACGAAATTGAAAAAGCAATTAGCATTAAGGTAAAATATTTAGCATCTAAATTTAAAAACTAATCCAATGGCAAATACAAAAATAAAATCGTACACACTTTCTGAAATGAAAGACAAATATATTGGCAAGTTAGGCACTGCTGATAGAGAAGAATATGAATATGAATTGCGTATGGATGTGTTGGGTCGTATGATAAAAACGGCTAGGCAAAGCAGAAAATTAACTCAGGCACAACTAGGAGAGCTGGTAGGGATACAAAAATCTCAAATTTCTAAACTAGAGAGTAGTACCAATAGTGCCACAATAGATACTATTTTAAAAGTGTTTAGAGCATTAAAGGCCGATATACATTTTAATGTAATTTTGGAACATCAGCATTTGCAGTTGCTGTAACAACGCCTTGCATTGCTTAAAAAAACACCTATCACACCCGCTACACCCCCATCATGATAAAGGGCGACCAATAGTTTGACTGCTGGTATTTTTCACGAATTTGTTTTTTGGCGTAGATAAAGGCACCACGCTTGTCGCCAGTTTCTACCCAGCGTTTGTAGAATATGGCCATCAATTCTTCGGTCACAGTGTCAGAAACTTTGAATAGGGAAATAATGATGCTTTTTGCACCAGCCACTAGGAATGCCCTTTGCAATCCATACACACCTTCACCAGTAGCTACCTCGCCTGTGGCTGACTCGCAGGCACTGAGCACTACCAAATCGGTATGGTCTAAATGAAGGTTCATGGCTTCGTATGCCGTAAGTACACCTTCTTCATTGTTAAATTTGTAAATATTATGGGTGTCGAAAAGTTTACCACCATTTTTCATGACCAAGCCTGAGCGTAAAAGTGGGTTTTGTTTCTCTTGCACATCGTTCAAAAACAGTCTATTTTTATCGCCTCCATTGCCATCGCCTAGAAAAAATCCGTGGGTGGCAATGTGAAAAATATTAGGGTCTTGCAGACTTTTTATTTTTTCTTCCGAGGCATCGTTGTGCAAGTAAACATCGGGCTTCATCCCTTTGGCAGCAAAGATGCCACCTATTTCTTTTACCTCTAGTTCTGACCCTGGTAATGGCGATACCACACGGTTTGAGGTATTTTTTACATTTTTTTCTACCGCATAATACTCAGGGTTACCAAACAATTCTACCTTGCCTTTGCCAGCCATATTGCTGAGTGCAGCGGTAGTGGTTCTTTGCAATATATCTTTGGTATTGCTCACCAATACAATTACCTCCTCGTCTATCACATTTCGCCCTGTTTGCAAGCCCGACAAGCCTTCAAGATTGATTAGATTAAAAACACCATCGGGCGATAAGTAAATTTTTTTGCCCTCTCCTATCTTTGCTTTCAAAGGCTCCCAAAATATTTTTCTAGAATATTTATCTTCTACATTGAACCTTACGCAGTTTCTATAATAGCTAAAATATTTTTTTTCCATATCGCTGCCATTGGCAATGATGGTAAGCTCTGGAGCTATTTTACTTTGCGGGGTAACTAAAAGTGAAAGGTAAAAAATACTATCAACAAAACGACTGGTGAAATACCTGCACCGCAGCATTTCTACTGCAACTTCATTGGGCTTTAAGGTATCTCTGATTTGTTGCCAATTCAATATTTCTGTATTGGCAATTTGCATTTCGAATGCTTGCGATTTTGCTTTGATTTCTTTTTCTAAAGCATGAATCTCTTTTTGCAATGTTTCCGCATTGACCGAATCTTTTTGCTTTTGCAGTATAGTCATCGAAAGTGTGCTGCTCAGTATTTCTTTTTTCAATACCCAACTTTCATATTTTTGAATCAATACTGAATCTTTACTGCTGTGTATATGCGTACGGGTTTTTATAGAAGAGCTAAGCAACATGGCTTTTGAAGCAAGGGCATAGTTGTATGCTTTGCCCACAAGAGTAGGGTCTTCGGCACCTAGCTTGGCTACAATATTATAGAAGAACTCCATATTAGATTTGATACGGGCATTGTGAATATTTTTTTCTTTTTCACTCAACCCTTCAAAATATTTTTTTAAAAAATCTAGATCAATATTGGCTACTTCATCAAAATCTTTGGCGGCTTGCTTGTAGTTGCCTAGTGCATATTCCATCTGCACTTCTTTGCTCAGTGCCTTTACGTACATGGGGTGTTCCTTGCCAAACAGTTTGTTGGTGATGCTACGTGCATGGGCAAATTCTTTTTTAGCCGATTCATAGCTACGCCTAAACACGTGCAAATTGCCCATCATGAAATAACTGTTGATGGTATGGATATTTTCTTCGCCAAATTTATCTACATAAATTTTATGGGCTTGTGTAAAATATTTCTCTGCTGTGCCAAAGTCTCTGACATCTATTTTCAATTGTGCATAGTTGATGAGTACTTCCGCATATTGCGGATGTTCTTTACCCAGCGTGGCCTCTATGATGGCAAGAGCTTCTTTAAAATAAGTTGCTGTAGTTGCCGAAAAATCATTTTTAAGCAACTTTAATTGCCCCAAACTATTGAGTGCTTGAGCCAATAAATAGTGTTTGTTGCCCAACTTTTTTCTGTAAATAGCCACGATATGCTCTGCCAATTTTTCAGCCAAATCGTATTCGTTTATAGCAACATATATGCGTTGCAGATTAGAAAGACTCTGCATGTGCACTAGCGAGCTATCGCCAAATATTGCTTTGGTAATATCTACAGAACGCTGTGCATAAGCCTCGCCCTGACCATAGTTACCCGCTATTTCAGCTATGCGAGAGGCCAAATCTAAAGTTGGTGTTAGCCTTTTGTTTTCTTTGCCCAATGCCTGTGTGTAGCTGGTGAGCAGTTGGGTAGCATCTGCCTCTGCATCGTCGTAGTCGCCTTGGTTTATTTTCAATTCAATATTTTTCTCTATTGCACTACCATAAGCTAAATTAAATTTCTTCTCTCTTTTGATAATTCTTTTTACCTTTTTTGCTTGCTGCTGCACCTCTTCAAAATCGCCAATGATGGTATAGTAATGTATGTATTGCTCTGTCACAGCCACCTTGTCTGCATCGGAAACATTGGGTGCACCATCAATTGCTTCTTGTGCCAAATTTAAGTTTGACATCGCTGCAGCAAAATTACCATTGTCTGTTTGGGCATTAGATAATTGGCAAAGCGACTGGGCATATTCTTTTGATTTTTTGCCAAATTGTAGCTGTACTTTTTGGCAAACATCTTTCAGTACATTTTCTGCATCGTCGAGTCTATCGGCATAGTAGAGGTATTTTGCATATTTGTAATGGTATTCAAAATATACGGGGTAAGAAGCTGGCACTTCATTCTCAATAATTTTTATGCCTTTGGCAAATAGGGTATCTACACTTTTAAAATCATTGGAATAAGCTACTTTAAAATTTGCCAAATCCAGCAAATTTAATTGCAATACAGGGGCGTTTGGCGAATAAAATTTCTTCTTAATAGTGGCAATATGTAGTAGCGTTTGCTCAGCTTCTTTGTATTTTTGCAATACAATTTGCACATCGGCAAGTAGGTCTAGTGCCTTTGCTTTGGCTAGGTTTTCGACAGGAAAATATTTTTTATTGGCTATAAAATGCCTCAGCATGGTATCGGCACTGATGTATTTTTCTTCTAAAAAATATTCGATGGCTTCGCTCATTTTCACTCGGCTCATGTAGCTATTTTCTTCGCCATAATTATCGGCAATTTCTTTGTACATTTTGCGTCTAATGTTGTCGGCTCTATCATCGTTTTCAAATCGTGTAGCTCCTATTTGTCGCTCGTACAGGTCTAGCTTCATGCGGCTAGGCAATTTTGATTTTAGCTGTTTAATTTTTTTATAGCTGTTCATCGCTTGGTCGTACATATCGGCGGCTAGGTCGGTTTCATTGGCTATGTCTAGCAGTTGCCCATCTAGCATCATATTTTTTACATACAGCAAATCTTTCTTGCCTACCACAGCTTCAATCCATTCGGCAGTTTCCTCTACCATAGAATCTGCCTGGGCATAGAGCCCGTTGGCAATGTAAATTCTAATCAAAAGGTTGATTGCTTCCGCAACGTCTTTTTTTCTAGCCAACCGCTCAGCACTGGTTAAGGTTACTTTTGCATTACTTCCTGTCTTTTCATTTTGTACCACATCTTTTCTCACATCTCTTTTATTTCTATACTCTAGCGAGGCACTGGCTATCGCAAAAGCTTTATTGGTGAAGCCTTCTAAAAGTAGTACTTCGGCATATTTCAACTGTACTTTATCAGTAACGGCAGCTTCTACAGCATTTTTTGTTTTGTCATTGATTAGTTTTGAATTTGCCAACAATTCTTGAGCCGAGGCATAGTCGCCATATTCTACGAAGCAATCGACCCCTGCAAGCAGTGCATCGGCATGCGATTTAATATCTTTTTTGTCTGATGCTGCAATACTCTTTTTGGCTTCTGCTACGTGTTTGCGGTAGCTAGCATAGTCGCCCATAGCCTCATTAATTTTTGCATTTTGAAAGACGAGCCTAGCGTAGATAAAATGATTCTTGCCTACCAAATTTTCTACTTCTTTTACATATTTATCGCTGGCATCTAGTGCTGCTTTGTAGTTTCCTTTTTGATATTCTGTCTCTACTTTAGCATAATTATCATTATTCTCCTTTCCCGAATTTGCTAGGGCTTGAGCAATTATTAAAAAACAAAAAGTAAGTAGTATAGTAAATTTTCTAACCAAAATCATAACACAATTATATTTTAAAAATAGAAATCATTGTGCAGTAGCTACATCAATGAAGCACCAAAAAATACTCGGTACAATTTCATGTAACGAATAGTAAATAAATTGGTTGTAGGAGATGTGGTACGTTTTACGTTATTAGGTTGTAAGTTTTGTTTTTAGTGTGAAAACAAGTTTTTTGTATAAAAAAATATTGATTAGTAGAGGCTTCTTAAAAAAAGACTAGCATTATGGCGAGTGATTTTATACCTTCATAATCATTCTAGTTCAAAGTTGCTAGTGGCAAACTGAAGATATTATCCCAATCTGGGGAATATTTGAGTTGCTATCGCAAGCCAAAAAATAGTACACAAAGAATATATAGACAATTCATTTTCTAGTGCTTCAAGGCAATTTTTACTTATATCATCACCCTAATTTCCGATTTTATAAGGGTATATAAATTGGCTATCGAATGAACTTAATAGAAAATAATTCAACCATGCACAGTATTCACCAACTATTAGATAGGGTCTGCTGAAAAACTCACCAAATAGCATTATTTAGATTAGGTCTAAATAATGCTATTTGTATTTTAATCTGCGATAGGATTATACTAAAATTACTTTTGAGTTTGGCAAAGTAAAGGCAATACAAATTCAACCCCGCCACTTTGACGAGGTTTAGAACCAGTATGATGGATGCTATCCAAGATTGAGAGGTTTCTTTTAGCCTGGCTTTGATGCAGCCTAGACCGTAGGCTGTTTTACCCTGACCAAATTTTCCTTCAATTGGATTTCGCTCTCCCGGACTTATGTATTCCTTTACCGCCGTTTTGCTAGGTCTGCCTAGGGGTTTGGCCAGTAGCTTTATCCCTAAGCCTTTTAGTTTCTTTCTATTTTCTCGGCTTGAAAAGATGCCATCTGCCAAGACTTCTTCGGGGTAATACCCAAATCGCTTTTTGTAATTGTCGATGTAGCTCATCAAGTGGTTGCCCTCATGGAAAGCATCCCAAGAAAGTTCATCTAAAAAAGCAAAGCCATTGACTAGGCTCACTTCTATTTTTGCCCCAAATTCTATTTTTGCATTGGTCTTTCCCCTTGGGATGGGGCGTACATGGGGTTGATGTAGGCTTACAATTCTGTCTGCAACGCTATGGGTACAGGTGCGGTGCATTTGCTGTTGCTGCTCATAGAGGGTATGTATTATCCATAGGTAACGTTGGGCACTATGCAGTAGGGGGAAGTCCAGTTTTTGCAACTCATACACTTGTAGCAACAGGTCGATATTCTTGAGGTTTCTTCGCAGATAGCGTAGTTGTTTGCCAATCGCTTTGCGGATGGTTTTTTTAGATTTGTTTTTATTTTTGGCAACAAGAAGATAATCTTTGCGGGCATTTTGCCGATAGGTACGTGGCTTCTGTAGTTCTTCTTTGATGGCAAGCTCGTCAAAAAGCAAATCAATGTAACCTTCTGTCATCTCTCTCGCCTCTGAGAGTAGGTTCAAATCAGTCGGGTAGGCAATGTCTTGCGGGCAGGCAGTGGCATCTGTAATCATACGCCCCCAATGGGTAATGGGGGCAGCTACCTCAATATTGCTGGGTGGTGTCTGGTCTCCATCATTATTTTCTTTGTCTTGAGGTGGCGGATTGACAGGGGGGCTATCTGTCTTTTTACTTGCTTGGACAGTTGGTGGTGCAAGGTAGGTTAATACAATTTCTTCATTGATGGCGTTGAGCACAGTGTCAGTCATGCGTTTGCGGATTTCCACAAACAATGAAGCATCAAAAACTGGAGCAGTACTAAAGCTGTCCAAGCCTAAGAAATACTGCATATACATGTTTTCTTGAATCTGTAGAATGGTTTCCCTATCGTCCCAATTGTTGATGTGTTTGAGGATAAGTGCCCCAATAACGATGCGACCACTGATGGGTGGGCGACCTTCTTTAGAGCCAGACATCTGTTTGTTGTATTGAGCTACAATCTTATCCCAAGGAATGCGGTCAGCAAGTAAAATCCAACGATTGCTAGGGTCTAGTTTCTGAGAAAAAGGAGACTCAAAACCGACCAAAACAGTTTGGCTAGGGCTGACATATTTGGGAGATGATGCACGCTTTTTTGAGGGTATTGCCATAATTGCTTGCACTTGATTCTCTAAAAATAACCGATT